>JAADYY010000146.1 GCA_010092805.1 Chloroflexota bacterium
CGTTAGTGACGGGCGCTAGCGATGTCATCGGGGCGCAACACACGCTCGCCCCGGCTGATTCAGCGCATCAAGCGAACGCGCTTAGAAGTTCCAGCGGGTAGCGGTGCGCGGATAATCGTTTTCCAGCCACGCGAGCACCCGGCGCGGCGCGAGCCTGTACAGTGTGCCGGAATTGATCAACTCGGCCTGCGCTTCCGGCGAGGTCATGTTGTACTTGACCCCGTACTCGGCGTAGACGGTTTTCGTGAGTGCGGTATCGGTGACTGCGCTGACGACGCCCTCAAAGATCAGCGTTTCGTCGCCACTTTCCAAATGGATAACGACGTTCGGGTTGCGCTGCATGTTTTTCCCTTTGCGCGAGGTCGCGCCCGTGCCGAAGTAGAAAACATCCGCGTGCCACAGCCCCCAGATCGGCGCGGCGTGTGGGTTGCCATCTGGGCGCGTTGTGGCGACCCAGTAGTTGCGCGCTTGCTGCATCTGCGCGCTGACCCAACCCCAGGTGAGCATCCCGGTTTGATCGGCCTCGAGACCGTAATCGGGTGCGTACGGACGGTTGCGCTGCGCATCAAACGTGTGTGTCGCCATCGGTGCCCCTCCGAACTGTTGAGCGGGACGACGAATGATAGAGCACTTGGCGCTGGTTGGGTAGATTGAGTTTGGCGAAGCGGGGGCAGCCACACGATCTGCACAATGCGTGGACAAAAGCCGGATCGTGCGGCGGCAGAATCGAGCGGATGGGTTACCGGCGCGGGTAGTTGAGCGCGTCAATCGCTTCGGCGGCGTCGAAGTCGCTGGCGGTGAGCACATTGCCCACATCGTGCGTCGTGAAGCTGACCTCAACCTGCTTGTAGCCGATGCTGAGGTTGTCTGGGTGATGGTTCATGCCCTCGCAGATGACCCCAATCGCGGTCGCCAGCGCTGGCCCGGCCAGGTAGGAGTCGAGGGTGAACGTCTTGCTGATGATCATGTCGGTGCGCGTCCAGCCGTCCAGCTTGGTCATACGCGCGTCGATTTCGGCGTCGCTGAGTGGGGTGATCGCCATGTAGGATACTCCTTGCGTCAGTTTCGGACTCTGGGACGACCTGGATTGATCGCCGCCCGCGAGTATACCCCGAACCTGGGCACCAACCGAAAACGATCTGCGCAGTGGGCGTAACCATGCTGTAATGACTCGTCGTTAACTTGAACGGGAAGTCCAAAATCGATTGTGATTAATTGGAGACTTTAACAATGATCAAACGTGTGCTGGAACTCGCCGTGATTGGGGCGGGTTTGTTTGTGTTTGGGGTGCTGGCGCTCAGCAATATCTCGTTTGCGCAGCAGCCCGAAACGCCGCTTGACCTGACCGACTACCGCGCCACCATGATCCGGCTGTTGGGCGACGTGGTCGACTCGCGCCGGTTTGCTGGCGGCACGCCCGTGATCGAGGCGGTGGGCGCGAGCGACGACCCGCTCTACATCGCCCCGCTGATCGACCTGACGTATTTCGCCCGCACGGGCGAAGCGGCGGGCGCGCTCTTCAACGCGCTGAGTGCATTGAGCGGGCAGGACTTCGACCGGGATTGGACGGAGTATCAGAACTGGGCGGCGTCGAACGACATCACGCTGCCGCCGGGCTACGATGAATTCAAGGGGCTGGTCTTCACGACTTTTGTCGATCCGGAGTTTGCGCGCTTCTTCAATCCTGGTGTGCAGGAGACCGCGCGCGTGAATCTGCTGGAAGCGGTGTGGGGCGGCGTGATCGTTGACGGGATTCCGTCGCTGGTCAACGCGCGGCAGATCACGCCGGAAGAGGCGACGGCAGAAGGCGAACGGCTGGAGCAGTTCTGCCGCGGCGCAGATTGCAGCTACCCGGCGAATGATGAGTTCGTCTTCGGCGTGAGCATCGACGGCGACAGCCGCGCCTACCCGCTGCGGCTGCTCAACTGGCATGAGATGTTCAACGACGTGATCGGCAGTGCGCCGCTGTATGACGCGCCGGACGGTGAGGTCGTGTGCAACTTCCGCGCCCCAACGGAATTCAGCGCGGTTGCGCGGCAGGGCAGCGAATGGGTGCAGGTCTTCGGTCAGTCGGCGGGCTGCCCGGCGTCCGGCTGGTTCGAGGCCCCGGAAACGCTGGTATGGGCCGCAAGCTGGGATGACGTTCAGGCCGAACTGCCCGATCTGGCGGATGACCCGGCTGAAGCGCTCGCCGGGCAGGATGGCGTGCGGGGTCAGGTCGATGGTACGCCGGTGATGCTGGCCTACTGCACGCTCTGCGGGTCGGGCGTGCTCTACGATGCGACGGTCGAAAATCTGGTCGTCGATGGTGAGGATTTGGGCACGCAGGTGCTGGAGTTCGGCTCGACCGGGATGCTGATGCGCTCGAACAAGCTGATGTACGACCGCACCACCGACACGGTCTGGAACGCGCTGACGGGCGTCCCGGCGTTTGGCCCGCTGGCCGAAACCGACATCACGCTGGAGCGCCTGCCCGTCGTCGTCACGGATTGGGCGAGCTGGCAGGAAGAGCACCCGGATACGAGCGTCCTCAGCCTGACCACGGGCTTCCGCCGCGATTACACGAATGGCGGGGCCTACAGCGACTACTTCAACGATGCTGACTTCCTGATGTTCCCGGTGTGGCAGCAGGATACAACGGAGCAGGAGAACAAAGAGGTTGTCTTCGCGCTGTTGATCAACGACACGCCGAAAGCTTACCCACTCGAGACGATTGTGCCAGAAACAGTCGTCAACGACACGCTGGCGGGTGAAGACATTGTGATTGTGGCACGGGCGACGCCGGAGCGCGACTTCTTCGAGCCGGGCGGCGCGGCGGTGCGTGCCTATGAGCGCGGCGACTTCGAGTTCAGCGCGGGCGAGACCGAGCGCGAAGTCGTCGATCAGAACGGCGATGTGTGGTCGGTGACGGAAGCGGCGCTCGTCGGCCCGGATGGGCAAATGTTAGAGCGGCTGCCGGGGCATCTGGCATTCTGGTTCGGGTGGTTCGGCTTCTACCCAGAGACGCTGGTCTACGAACCGACGATCTAACCCACACGCTGGGGTGATGTGCGATCAACGGGGCGCATGGCGATCTGCTGTGCGCCCCGTTTGTGCTCCAACGCGCTACCCCATTTTGTTGTTCAGCGTTACGATTGTGCTTCGATCAGAAGTGTTGCGAGGCTCTCGGGCGCAGTGATGTAGGGAGCGTGTCCGGTATTCAGTGAGTAGACACGCTCTACTGGCACGCGCGAAAGCATAAAGGCTTGAAGCTGCGCGCTGAGAACGAAATCCTGGGCAGCCATGATATAGACCTTGCGGATACTGCCAAAGTTTTCATCGCTCAATTCTACAGTACCCGGTATAGCTGCGAGCGATTCATCCAACTGGGAGGCAGAAACCATCTCAGCCTGTTCTTCGTTACAGTCTGGGCAGAAAACCTCAGCAAAAGTTTCAGGGTTGATTCCAAGAGTGAGGCCTTCCTCGTCAATGACAAGATTCGAGTTCAATTGGCTAAAGAGGTCATTCTCACTGATGCCTCCTTGATATTCGCCAGACAGAGGGAGGTATGCCGTCACATAAATTAGTGTCTCAACGCGTTCTGGCATGTTTTCTGCCACCTGCGAGATAACCATACCACCATAGCTGTGACCCACCAATATCACCGGGCCGTCTTGTGCTTCTACAACCGCGCTGACCGCCGCGACATGGGCTTGCAGGGTTTGTTCCTGACGTGGTGTTGCATCCCCATCACGTCCAGCTAAACTGGCCGTAACGACGGTTGCGCCAGCAGCTTCTAGTTCTGGGATAACGAGGTCCCACGCAGATGAGTCTTGGAAGGCACCGTGAACAAGCACATAGGTTGTAGCATCTTCTTGCGCTGCGGCACTCCCGAAACTGAGCAAGAACATAAAGAGGGCAATAGCGGAAACTCGGATTACATAGTTCATTCTGTGGTTTCTCTCCTGTGATTGTTTAATGTGTTCGTCGATCGACAAAGAAACTGTACGCTAGTATAGAAACGGCTGCTTTGCCAAAAACGACAACCATTTTCGCAAAATAGACAGGTTACTCAAATTGGGATTTGTATTGTGTTGGCGTTAGCTCGGTGAAACTAGAAAATGCCGTACTGAACGCACTCGTGTTACCATAGCCAACCTCAAGTGCAGTTTCTGTAACGGTCCTACCGTCAGCCAGATAGTCCATCGCTTTGAGCATCCGTAACTGTTTCAGGTATTGTCCCCATGTCATGTGAATCTCATCTTGTAGATGCCGTGTGAGTGTCCTTGGACTTACAGCTATCAGATTTGCAGCATCCTCTAGACTGAGATCCGTCGATAGATTCTCAGCGGTATATTGTAGAACTTTCTCTATCTCAGGCGACCGCGCTTTTGGCAGCGTAAACAAATCACTTATTTGCATCAGTTCGTGACATAAATCCATCAGGGTCAAAAAGAAACGATCCGCATTGATGTTATCTGGTTTGCGGTCACCAGACCATCGAAGCGAGTGCTTAATCATCTCACGTATAAGCAGTGTTGCACTAAATACTTGACATTCTGCTGGAGCAAATGGGGCAAATTTAGTTTCGACAAAGATGGATATCGCGCGAACAGGCCTGATTGTTGAGGCTGTAACCTGATGTCCTGCTGGAATCCACGCAACGCGCGATGGCGGTAGCCGCCAGGTTGCTTCGTCCGTGTCGATCTGAAATAACCCCTCGATGCCGTAAACGATTAAATGGCGATCAATAGCCATTGATACGTCCAGCGCATCCATCACGACATCATGGCTGAAAGCTTTTGCAGGACTCTGCAGAAGACTCTCGATAACATCCTCGGGAAATGGAAAAGGTGCCGCCATAGGCAACCTCCACAAGTACCA
>JAADYY010000679.1 GCA_010092805.1 Chloroflexota bacterium
CGCGCTGCCGCCCCACTGGCCGCTTTCCGGTTGTCGCGGTCAGCGTCACAGTCGCTGAGTTCACATGCCCAAAGCGCTGATCGCCTGCGGCGGCGGTGTAAATACTGAATTGACTCGATCCGCCGTCAGAGATCGGTTCGTCGAAGATCAGCCGCCACCCGCCGTGATCGAGGGTATGGGCGTTGAAGGTGTACGTCCGTTCGCCGATGGTGGCGGTGTAGCGACCGTCCGGCAAGCGCACCAGCCGGACGGTCTCAGTTGATCCATCGTGATCGTAGGTGTAATCAGCCATGTTAACCTGGCGCGCACGAACTGGCGTCTGGGAACAACTGCGCGGCGTAGCCCTCAAATTCCGTGCGCAACCGGGCGGGCATCAGCAGTTGCATGGTGAGCACTGCGTCCGGCGCGATCTGGTCAAACCAGTAGCGGATCGCGTAGGGTTCGTCGCTGAAGGTGCCGTCGAATTCATACAGCAGCAGGCCGCCGAAATTGCAGAAGCGCTTGAGCGTCCAGGGTTGGTAGTTGCTCAGCACCGCCGCGAACCAGGTGTTGAGATTCGCCAGAAACTCGGCGGCGGCACCCGCGCCGAAGCCGTCACGGTAGCGCAGAATATCGAGATAGCCCACGCCGTTGAGCGGTTGTGATAACCAGAAAACGGTCGTGCGCACCGGCTGATCGGACGCCGTGTAACGCCATACATCCGGCCCAAACACGGCGTCGAAACGGTCGATGGCGGCGTAAATCTCCGCCTTCGGATTGTCGTCTTCCGGCTGCGCGGAGACGATCCCCGCGCCCTGCATAATCAGCAGCAGCGCGATCAGCAGCCCACGTTTGCGCATTGTGCCCTCCGTCATCAGCGCAGCGCGCGCTCAGCGTTCGTGCTGCGCGATTTCCGTCCAGAAGGCATCGAGCGCCTGCGCAGTTTCGGGCAGCTTCTCGAAATGCGGCAGGCCCATCGTCGGCGAAACGCGCGTCGAATACCAGTTCGGCTTGCGCTCAACGATGTCTGGCAGCGAGTCGAAGCGGACGAAATTGTCGCGGTCGTAGATCACCAACACGGGGATTTCCAAGTTTTCGTACACTTCGTCGCGGATGTCCGGCGAGAACAGCTTGCCGCTCACGAAGTAGAGCGGGGCATAGCGCGCGCCCGGCTGCCGCGCCGTCAGGTGATTGTAGGCCAGCAGGCCGGGGTCGGGTTCGCCCTCAAAGCTCTGGTTGAGGTAGTAGCGGAGGATTTGCGGCGTGGTCAGGAAGTCGTACAGCGCCTGCCCCCACAACGGGAACGACAGAATGTTGTACGCGCGGTCGGTGGTGCCTTCGCGGCTGGCTCGCTGCGAATTGATCAGACGTTTCGGCGGATTGAAGCCGCTGGGCGAGATCAGCGCCAGCGAGTGGAACAAATCTGGGCGCATGAGTGCGGCGCGGGCCGCAAACTCCGAACCGAGCGACAGCGCGATCACATCGGCGGGCTGGTCAACTTTCTGCGTCAGCAGGTCGAGGATCGCCTCGGTCATCAGCTCAATGGTGTAGACGCGGTCGGCGCGCTCCGAAAAGCCGAACCCCGGCAGTTCAAGCGCGAAGATCGGGCGGGTGCCCTGGTAATGCTCAAAGATCGGGCGCATCTCGTAAGCGCTGGCCGCCGCGTTCAGGCTGTGGATCAGCACGAGCGGGCGCAGTGACCCGCTGCGATTGACGTACACATTCAGGAAGCGTGTGTTGGGGCCAACGAAGCGTTCGCGCTCCGTATCGATGGCCGGGGGCAGCGCCTGCTTGCGGTTGATCAGCATTGCGCTGTAGAAAATCCACCCGCCGATGAGTGCCATCGTGGTGCGCGCCATAACCCCAAGCAGGGATGGTCTGCGGCGTCTGGTTGCCATGAGGTCTCCTCCCAAGATCGCAAGATCAAATTATCGGAGATTATAGCGCGCTTCCGGCGGGTGGGGTCTGCCGACTCGACCGCCGCTTATGCTGCGCAATCGGCGGCAGGGCGCGACATCATCAGCGGATGCCGCCCACATCAAGATCGATCCACATGCCGCGTTCCGGGGCGGTCGCCCAACTTGGTCGATCAGTCCTGCTGATCAACGGCGTCCTGATTGGCGGCGATCAAGCGATAGATGGCCGAGAAATCGTCCTCGCCCAGCCCGGCGCGGATGCCCAACTGATAGATCTCTTTGGCGGTGTTGGCGACCGGCAGCGCCACCCCAGCTTCGTACGCGGCCAGCGTCACCATATGCAGATCCTTCTGCATCCAGCGCAGCGGGAAATCGGCGGGGTAGTCGCCGCTCTCGAGTTTCTGCCGCTTGCCAGCCACATACGGCGGCGCGACCGCACTGCCCACCAGCACATTGAGCAGCGTCGCCTTGTCGAAGCCCAGCGCCTCGCCCAACGCCACCCCCTCAGCGAAGGCGGCCATCGTCGTCGCCAGCAGCATATTCAGAATCACTTTCATCGACGTGCCCATGCCCACCGCGCCCACATGCGCGACACGCCCGCTCATCACTTCGAGCAGCGGGCGTGTCGCCTCAACATCGGCCTCGCTGCCGCCGATGATGAACACCAGATCAGCGTTATCTGCCTGAGTCTTTGACCCGGCGACCGGCGCATCTAGAAAGCGGATGCTGCGCGCTTGCGCCTCAGCCGCCATTTTGTGGACAAAACTTGGGTTGACGGTACTCGATTGAATCCACAGCGCCCCTGCGCGCATGTGATCAAGGAAGCCATCCGCGCCGAGCGCCGCTGTGCTGACGGCTTCGGGGTGCGCGATCATCGTGAAAATGATGTCGGCCTGTGCAGCCATTGCCGCCGGGGTCTCTGCCCAGGTCGCCCCCTGCGCGATCAGGTCGTCGGCTTTGGCGCGGGTGCGGTTATGTACGATCAGCGGGTAGCCCGCCGCCAGCAGATGCCCGGCCATGCGGCTGCCCATGATGCCCATACCG
>JAADYY010000680.1 GCA_010092805.1 Chloroflexota bacterium
GCTCGTCGGCAGCCGCCGCGCCATTTATATGGCGGTGAACAACAACCGTGTTTCGGATCGTTACACTGGGTTGCTGCCGCGTCTGCGTGGCCGTATGACTGAATAACGTTTGTGCAAACAAGCGAGCGGTTGGCAGATGTCATCCGCAATCCATGCGAAGAAGCGTTTTCGCCCATCTGTAATCGGGTAGCAAAAGCGGGGCACATATCATTATGTGCCCCGCAGTCTGCCTAAGTTATCTGCGTGTGTGGTTTAGTTCTGCTGCGCCTTCGCTTCGTTCAGCGAGGCGTGCGCGGCGGCCAGGCGCGCCACCGGCACACGGAACGGCGAGCAGCTCACGTAGTTGAGGTTGGCTTCGTGGCAGAACGCGATGCTGCTGGCGTCACCGCCGTGTTCACCGCAGATGCCGACTTCCAGATTCGGGCGGGTGCTGCGGCCCCGCTCGACGCCCGTCTTGACCAGGAAGCCCACACCTTCACGATCCAGCACCTGGAACGGATTTTCCGGCAGGATGCCGTGTTCGACGTAATGGAGCAGGAATTTGCCTTCGGCGTCATCGCGGCTGATGCCGAACGTCGTCTGCGTCAGGTCGTTGGTGCCGAATGAGAAGAAGTCGGAGAATTCGGCCATCTGGTTGGCGGTGATCGCCGCGCGCGGCAGCTCGATCATCGTGCCGACCTTGTAAGTGATGGTCGTGCCGCGCCGCGTCATCACTTCACGACCCACTTCGTCGATCAGCTCGCGCAGCGCCTTGACTTCAGCGGCGACATTGGTCACAGCGACCATGATCTCTGGATGAATATCAACGCCCTCTTCCTTCAACTGGCACGCCGCCTCGAAAATAGCGCGCACCTGCATCCGGCTGATGGCCGGGCGGGTGAGGCCAAGACGCGCACCGCGCAGGCCGAGCATCGGGTTGAATTCTTTCAGCGTCTCCACAGCGTGCATCAGGTCTTCGATGCGCGTGATTTCATTGGGGCGGTCGCCCATCAGGCGCAGACCAGCGGCCCGCAGCGCCAACTGCTCGTGATCTGGCATGAACTCGTGCAGCGGCGGGTCAAGCAGACGGATAATCACCGGCAGCCCTTCCATCGCTTTGAGAATGCCATAGAAATCATCCTGCTGGAAGGGCAGCAGCCGGTCGAGTTCTTTTTGTTCAGCCTCACTGCCCGGCTCGGCGAGGATCATCGCCTGCATGATGGGCAGCCGTTCTTCCTGGAAGAACATGTGCTCGGTGCGGCACAGGCCGATGCCCTGCGCGCCGTACGACCGCGCGCGGCGGGCGTCGTTGGGGTAGTCCGCATTGGCGTACACATCCAACCGGCGGTACGCATCTGCCCAACCCAGCAGCTTGCGCAGGTAGGTTTCACGCTCGAAGTCTGGCTCGATGGTTGGGAGTTCGCCGACGAACACCTCACCCAGCGTACCATCAATCGAGAGCAGGTCGCCTTCACGCACGATAGTGTCGCCGACGTGCAATTCGCGTGCATACAAATCGATTTCAAGCGATTCGGCACCGCACACGCACGGCACCCCAAATTGGCGTGCGACCACGGCGGCATGGCTGGTCGCGCCGCCGCGGCTCGTCAAGATGCCACGCGACGAGAGCATCCCGTGAACGTCATCTGGCTTGGTTTCTGGCCGCACCATGATCACGTCGCGCCCAGATTTGCCCCATGTTTCGGCCAGGTCAGCATCGAACACCGCAACACCAACGGCAGCACCCGGCGAAGCGTTGACGCCATGTGCGATCAGATCACCGTTGTTGCTGGCGCGTGTTTTCGCCTCCGGATCAAATTGGCGATGCAGTATCTGTGTGACGTGCTCTGGCTTCACGCGCAGCACCGCTTCTTCACGGGTGATCAGGCCCTCTTCAGCCAGATCAACCGCGATGTGAATAGCGGCGCGCGCAGTGCGCTTGCCGTCGCGGGTTTGCAGCATCCACAGCCGCCCGCGCTCGACGGTGAATTCCACATCCTGCATCTCGCGGTAATGGCGCTCCAGCTTGTTGGTGATGTCCATAAACTGCGCGAAGACTTCAGGATTCTCGTCTTTCATTCTTTCGATGGGGATTGGCGTGCGGATGCCCGCCACCACATCTTCGCCCTGCGCATTCGCCAAGTAATCACCGAACAACTCACGATCACCGTTCGACGGGTTGCGCGTGAACGCCACGCCCGTACCGGAGTTTTCGCCCATGTTGCCGAAGACCATCGTCACGATGTTGACGGCAGTGCCCAGATCGTGCGCGATCCCGGCGGCGTTACGATAATCGATGGCGCGCCTGCCGTTCCATGACTTGAAAACAGCTTCAATTGCCAACCGCAGTTGCTCAGATGGATCTTGCGGGAACTCGTGGCCGACCGCCTGCGCGAAGCGCTTCTTGAACTCTTCGGTCACACGCTGCCAATCGTCCGCATCCAACGCCACGTCAGAGGTGACGCCTTTGTTCTTCTTGACTTCTGTCAGATAATCTTCGAACACCTCGTCTTCGATGCCGAGCACCACCGTGCCAAACATTTGAATCAGGCGGCGGTAAATGTCGTAAACGAAGCGTGGGTTTTGCGTCAGGTTGATCATCGCCTGCGCGCTGACATCGTTCAGGCCCAGGTTGAGAACGGTATCCATCATACCCGGCATCGAGAATTTCGCGCCCGAGCGCACCGACACCAGCAGCGGGTTGTCGGTGTCGCCGAACTTCTTGTCGGTCAGCGTCTCGACCTGTTGCATCGCTGCCAACACCTGATCCCACAGCCCTTCGGGGAAGGTGCTGTTGTTGGACAGGTAAGCATTGCAGGCTTCGGTCGTCACGGTGAAGCCGGGGGGCACGGGCACATCCAACCGCGTCATATCGGCGAGGTTAGCCCCTTTACCGCCCAACAATGAGCGAACCGCGTCCCAGCGCCCGCCGACAGCGGCTTCGGCCTGGCTGACCTCGTTGAACGCATAGACCCACTTCTGCGGCCCGCTGGAGCCATTGGTCGTTTGTGAGTTTGATGCAGTTGTGGCTGTCGCCATCTTGTATTTCTCCTTAACTATCTGATCTATGTTAACTAACTATTGTTACTGCATGTGCCATTACAATTATCATGCAGGGCGGGTGCTGTCAACACCCACCCAAATGTCCCCGGAAAATGCCCCCGCACCTAGAGGCTGGTGGGCCGGTAGGTGGTGAGCGCGCGCATATACTGCGCCCGCTCAAATGCGCCAGGATCGGCGCTGTTGATTTGGCTCATGCTACCACGCATTTGCGTGATCGAAGCGTATTCGTTCTCCTCCATCCAACGGCGCAACTCGACCTCCATTGTGCGCAGGTGATCAATGCCGTTGCGCA
>JAADYY010000681.1 GCA_010092805.1 Chloroflexota bacterium
GCGCGTGGCGGTGCGAAGCTCAGGCAGTTTCAACATCGCTACGCGCAAAGACACCGTGCAGGGCATCAGCTATCGTGACTGCACCCATCTACACCAATCAGACGGCTACAGCTACAAGAAAGGAGAAGCGGCTTCCTCCACCCGCTAAAGCAGGTGGTTTCCGCCGCATAATTTCGATGAAGGCAGCTGTCTACGAACAATATGGGCCGCCAGAAGTGTTCAAGATCACGGAAGTCGAGCAGCCCACGCCCAAGGACGATGAAGTCCTGATCAAGGTGCACGCGGCCAGCGTCACGACAGGCGATGTGAACATGCGCGGCTTTGTCTTTGTGCCGCCCAGCTTCAAGCCAATGACTCGCCTGGCGTTCGGCCTGAACAAACCGCGCAGTCCCATTCTGGGCGTTGAAGTGGCTGGCGAAATCGTGGCGGTCGGCGAAGATGTCACACAGTTTAAGCCGGGCGATCCGGTTTTTGGCATCGACGGGGCGCGCCGGGGCACTTACGCCGAATACAAATGTATGCCGGAAAAGGCCGGGCTAACGCACAAGCCAGCCAACCTCAGCTACGAAGAAGCCGCCGTCATCCCTAACGGCGCGCTGACCGCACTGACCTTTCTCAGAATGGGCAAGATGCAGCGCGGCGAACACATCTTGATCAACGGCGCGTCTGGCAGTGTGGGGACGGCAGCCGTCCAGCTCGCCAAATATTTCGGTGCGGAAGTGACTGGGGTGTGCAGCACCACCAATCTCGCATTGGTGCAGTCGCTGGGCGCTGATCACGTCATCGATTACACCCAGGAAGATTTTACGCAGCGCCATGCGGCTTATGATCTTATTTTTGATACGGTGGGCAAAACGACGTTCGGGCAGTGCAAAGCGGCGCTGAAACCCAACGGGCGCTACCTGGCCAGCGCTGGTGGCCTTGGATCGATGGGACAGATGCTCTGGACTTCGATCATCGGCGGCAAGAAGGTGTTCGCGGGGGCTTCATCCGAAAGTAAAGACGATTTGGTGGACATCAAGGGCATCGTCGAGGCGGGGCACCTCAAACCCGTCATCGACCGCCGCTATTCGCTGGATAACATCGTCGAGGCGCACCGCTACGTCGATACCGGGCGCAAGAAAGGTAATGTCGTCGTTACGGTGGTGTGACCACTGTTGTTCAAGCCGCATACATAGGAGAAAAATTGTGAAAGCGGTCGTTTATGAGAGATATGGCCCACCAGAGGTGCTTCACCTCACAGAGATCGCGAAGCCGACGCCAAAAGATAACGAAGTCCTGATTAAGGTTCGGGCCACCACCGTCACCGTCGGGGATTCGCGGATGCGCAGTTTCACCGTCCCGCGCGCGCAGTGGCTGTTCGCCCGCTTGTACCTGGGCATTCGCAAACCCCGCCGCCCCATCCTCGGCATGGAATTGGCGGGAGACGTTGAGGCGGTCGGCAAGCATGTCACGCGCTACCGGGTCGGGGACGCGGTGTTTGCCTCAACCTTCGAGGTTGGGTTCGGCGGCTATGTCGAATACAAATGTCTGCCAGCAGACGGGAATTTGGCCCCCAAGCCAACCAATCTCACGTATGAGGAAGCGGCGGCAGCAGTCGGCGGCGGGATAACCGCGCTGCGGACTCTGCGGCAGGCCAATATCCAGCCCGGCCAGCAAGTGCTGATTTACGGCGCTTCGGGCGCGGTGGGCACCAATGCCGTGCAGATCGCCGCGCGGCACTTCGGCGCGGCAGTCACGGGCGTATGCAGCACCAGCAACCTGGAGATGGTGCAAGCGCTGGGTGCCGCGCGGGTGATCGATTACACCCAGGCGGATTTCACCGAGGACGGCCCGATTTATGATGTGGTGTTCGACGCCGTTGCGAAGGCATCACCGGAACAGTGCAAGCAGTTGTTGAAACCGACGGGCATTTACCTGAACGTCCATAAACATTCGAGCGGCGGATCAGCCCCTAACCAACGCAACGCAGATTTGCTGTTCCTCAAATCGTTGATCGAAGCCGGAAAGCTGAAGCCGGTCATTGACCGGTGCTACCCGCTCGAAGAGATCGTTGAGGCGCACCGCTACGTGGATCAAGGGCACAAGCGCGGCAATGTCGCCATTACGGTTAGCAGCATCACGAATGGAGGAAAATAATGTCTGACGAGCAGCGGGCTTCACTGACGGGTGGGTTGTGGTTTTTTTCGGCGCTGGCGTTGATGGCGTTGTTTATCAGCGCGGCGGTGCAAAGGGAACTCACGTTCGGCCATGTCGTGATCGCTTTTGTGATTCTGGCGCTGGATGTGGTGGGCACCGTCTACTTTTCATCGCTCAGAACACGCGAGGCGGCGCAGGACAAAGCGAAGGGCCAGCGCATCGACGGCCTACTGCACGATTTGAGCGACGAAGAACTCATTATCCTGCGGCAGCGTTTGCTGGACGTTGACCCGCAGCGCGAAACCATTGCCAATTATCTCGAAGACGATGGGGAGTTGGCGTTGAGGAAGTAGCCGGGTCGGCAATGGCTTGATTGCGTGTATTCACCGCGTTCGCGGTGGCATGACTGCCCAGCATTTCCTTGAGGACGTGACATGAAACGATGGTTCGTAGTGAGTTTTGTCGTTGTGGTGGTGCTGGCGCTATCGGGATGTGCGGCGGGGCCAAATGAACTCGTCAATGTGCCCAACGCA
>JAADYY010000147.1 GCA_010092805.1 Chloroflexota bacterium
AGCGTAGGCCTCGGTGTCGCCGTCGGTGTATCCGTTGGGGTATCCGTTGGGGTGGCCGTCAGCGTCGGTGTCGCCGACGGGGTGTCCGTGAAAGTCGGTGATGGGCTGGGCGTGTCGGTGGGCGGTTCCAGCGTAGGCCTCGGTGTGACGGTCACACTCGGCGTCAGAGTCGCAGTCGGCAGTTCGGGCGTGGCAGTGGCCGAAGCGGTGGGGGTGGCCGAAAGCGGCGCTTGGGTGATCGTCCTGACAGCCAGCGTGACATTGCGCACCTCGGCAGCCGCCAGACCAGCCGCCGTCGTCACCACTGTCGATACCTCGGCCCGGGTGCTTGTGGCTGACGGTACCGGTTGCTGTGGCTGTTCGCTGGCCGCAGCCGCCACCACGGCGAACGGGTCGGCAGTGATCGTCTCATTGACGACCGCCGCCACACCCTGCCCAATCGGATCGCCGCCGCTGGAAAGCGAAAGAATGATACCGAAGGCCAGTGCGAAGCCGAGCACCCCAATCGCGACGATGGCGACAATCAATTCATTTCCAAGATCACGCTGCATAGGTTAGTGCTCCACTTCCGCTGCTGGCTCGAGCGGGAGCGTGAATTTGAAAACAGTCCCCACCCGTTCGTTCGTTTCAAACCAAATCTCGCCGCCATGCACTTCGACCAACGCTTTGGCAACCGCCAGCCCAACACCCGTATCCCCCAACCCTTCGATGAGCGGGTTTTCGGCCTGGTAGCGCCGCGCAAACACAAACGGACGGTCGCCGCGTGCGATGCCGCCCCCTCGGTCTTCCACCGAGATCAGCAGACTATCGACAGCCTGCTCGCTGGATCCGTTTTGCGGCTGCGCGACAGACTGCCGTTCCGCTGTGATGATGATCTCGCTGTCCGGTGCCGATGCCAGATAGGCGTTGGTCAGCAGCTCACCGACGATCTGGCTCACTGCGTCTGGATCGACGAGTGCGGGCGGCAGATCCTCATCCAAATTGAGGCGGACGGCCAACCCTTTCTCGCGGAGTTGTTCGGTTGCGCTGGTCAGCGCATCTTCGACCACACCGACAACATCAACGCGCTGGCGGTTGAGCGTGTAGCGGCCTGTATCCAGGAAGGTGATGCGAATCAGATCATCCAGCATGGAGACGAGGCGCGTCACATTGGCAGAGATGCGCTTGAGGAATTTGCGCTGGTTCTCGCCAACTAACCCAACCGATTCGTTCATCAAGAGCGCCACATAGCCCACAATCGAGGTCATCGGTGTACGCAGTTCCTGAATCAGCCCCAGGAACAATTCGGGATCATGCGGCTGGTAAGCGACCTGCGGCTGCGCATTGACGCGGATGCGCATCACACTGAGTTCGTCTTCAGCGGCGGCCAGTTCCGTCTGCACTTCACTGAGCTGCTGTTCGCGTTGATTGCGCTGCTCAGTCAAATCCTCGATCATCGCTGTCAGCGCGCCAACGCCATCGACGCCAAGCTGCTGCAACCGCTCACGATCCCCTTCCATCCGCGCCAGCAATTGATCGCGGTCGGTTTGCAGCGCGCTCTGATAAGCCAACAGCCGATCGCGCTCCTGAGTCAAGCTGCTGCGTTCATCCATGAGCGTCCGGATTTGTTTGCGCAGTTGGGCTTCTTCTGCGTGGGCTTCTTTCAATTCCTGTTCAAACCCGGCCAGCTCTGCGGTCAACTGTGCCTGCTGCTCCTCGAACGACACTTGCCGGGCCAGCAGGGCGTCACGCTCCCCGCGCAGCCGTTCGCGCTGCTTGGTGACCGCCTCACGATCCGCCGCGAGATGGGTGATTTCGTATTGCAACGTGAGGATCTGTTTGCCGCGTTCCTGTTCGCGCTGGATAGCCTCTTCGAGTGTTGCGCGCTCATTGAGCAGGGCGTCGCGCTCGCGCTGCAATCCATCGTTGCGTGCTTGCAGCGAAACGCGCTGCTCGTAAAGCTGGCCGATGATCTGTGTTAGCCCGGCGCTGCCCTCTTCGATGCCCAACGCCTCCAGTTGGCGCTCAATGTCATCGATCTTGGCCCGGAAAGCGTTCCGTTCGGTCTCAAGGCGATCCCGATCCGCGCTCATGTGATCGATCATCTCTTGGACGCTTTGCGACGCTGCCTCTTGATCGCCGGTGCGCAGTGCGGTAAGCTGCGCGCCCAAACGGTCGAGTTGGGCCTGGAGTTCATCACGTTCGCGGCGCAACCCCGCGACCATCGCTTTGAAAGCGCCTTCGCTATCCGGTGAGACGGCACCCGCGAGCGCGGTTTCGGCCTCGCGCAGCCGCGTCGCTAACCGATCCCGCTCTTCGATCAAACGTTGGTTTTCCTCAGTCATCACGACGATGCGCTGCGAGATCGACAGGTTCTCTTCGGTATCGCCTAAGGTTGTGGCGACCCGGCTGCGCTCATGATCGAGCGTCGCCTGCATCTCGGTGACCTGATGGGTCAGGTGCAGCACCTGTTCGCGCGCGGTGTCGAGTTCTGCCCGCAGATCATGCCAATTGGTGATCGCGGCGACATCCTCGACATTATCCGGCGGCACCCCATGAATCATGGCCTCGATGATGCGGCCCTCCGCTTGCAGACTGGCATCCTGTGCGTCGTAACTGAGCGTTAGCAATTTGGCCGCAATGATCCCAACCCCTTGCAGCAGCGACTGCTCCGTGTCCGTGAATTCGCGCTTGGCATACGGCAGCCCCAATACCAGCACAGCTTTCAGCGTTTGCTGGTTGACAAGGGGTTGAAAATAGGTGGGGCCAACATGATCAATGTCGAGGCGTGTGTAAAAATCGCGCAGTTCGTCTTCGTTGCGGTCGGGATACAACGGGCGTTGCGAACGGCGGTCCAGCGCATTGACGAGGGTGGGCTGGTAGTCCAGGTTCAGCGAGATGTTGCTGATGGGGCTGCCCATCGTTTTGTCGTAGCCATTGGCGACATCGGCATAATTCGCGTCCTGAAGCACCAGCAGCGCGCCAATGTCCGCACGCAGGATGTTGATCGCGGCGGTGATGATCTGGTCGGGAATCGCTTCCGGTGAGGTGTTCTCCAACATTTCGCCCAGCGCTTTCATCAACTGCGCCGACTCACGGTCGCTGGGCGTGACTACGTGCGCCGGGCCTGCCGCTGGTGCCTCCACCAAGGTGGCGAAAGTCGCCTGGGGCTGGGTGCGCGTGGGGGTGGCGGCGGTCACGCTCATGCCGCCGGTGCGCGCGATAATCTCCGTTTCGAACTGCCCCAGCACCATCCGGTAAATGACGCCGAGCATGATCAGCAGGGACGCCAGAAATGTCAGCCGGATCAACCCAGCGTAGTGGCCGATGATGATCCCCTGCTCGATCTGGATCAGGGTACCCACAAAGCCGACCAACAGCACCATGAAGTAGACCATCTTCAACGGGGCATCACTGATGGAGCGGAAGTACACCAGCGTCAGCAGCGCCCCCGCAAAGGTCAGCGCCGCGCCCACATAGGTCCAGGTCACGCCGTAGATGCTGAGATTGAAATCCAAGTTGTCGAAGAATTGTTCCCACTGCACCCCGGTGAAAATGTAGCCGATGGTCACGATGCCCAGCAGCCCAAGCAGCACCAGGTTCGCCGCGCGCCCCAACCGGGGATTGTCCGCTGACAAAAACGCCCACCCCAGCAGCAGCACTGCAATGATCTGTACGTAGCGTTCCATCGGCGGCAGAATGGCGATGGCCGGTTGGCTGCTGAGCAGCGCAAACAGCGCGCCGATCATCAGCAGCGCCCAGGCGAGCACAACCCCGATAGACGCGATGGCGTAGCGTGCGGGTGCGCGCTCCTGAATGTGGCGCAGCCGCTGCCCCAGTGCCATGAACAACCCCGCCTGGCTGATCGCCACGACCGCCAGATAATAGACGAGGTCGCCTGGTTGACGGACAAACAGGTTAATAAAGTCAAATGTTTGCGGCAATTTACCGACCTCGACCGTTGTGGCGTGCGTTAGTCTTCTCTAAGATCAGTATAGCACAACCAAACATGGGTGCTGGTTGGTGTGTTGTTAACGCAGGCTTTGAGTCGGGTTTTTCCGTTGACGCCCCGCCCCGCCTCCGCTACACTCGCTCAGATTCACGCGCGTTCGTTGGACGAAGATCTAGAGCGCTGTTGTGCGCTCATCCTCGCCCAACTCGCCTTGAATGATGTGACATCAGAGTGTGGATTTAGATAGATGACCACAACCAGTTTGAGCGGCCTGGGCACCAAACGGCGCAGGCGTCGCCTGCCGATCATTCCGTTTTTTTCCTGGCTGATGATTTTCATCGCGGTTGGCTTGGCCGCGCTAGAACTAATCCAGTTTAGCCAGCAGGCAGATCGGCTGCCGCCCGAGTCAACGGTCGCAGGGTTGAACGTCGGCGGCCTCAGCAGCGCCGAGGCCGTCAGTGTGTGGGAACAAGCCTACGCCGAACCGCTCACGCTGTGGTATGCCGACAGCCCCATCATTCTTGATCCGACGGCGGTAGGGTTCCGCACCAACCAAGAGACGATGTTGGCCGAGGCCCGCCCCGACGACGCGACCGAAGCCGCCTTCTGGGAGCGGTTTTTCAACTATCTGACGGGAGGGCGGCAGGCGCGCCAGCCCGTCAATATTCCGCTGTCGGCCAGCTATCAACGGCTGGCGCTGGAAAACTTCGTGGCCGATATTGCTGCCCGCTATGATCGCCCGCCGGGCCAGGCCGGCTTCGACCCTGCAACGCTGACGTTCAATGCGGGCAGGCCCGGCTATGTGATGGACACCGAGGCGGCCATCGCGCAAATCGATGCAGCGCTGAATGATCACACCGCTCGTCAGGTAATTCTGCCCGTCACCGCCAGCGACACGACGCGGCCCGGTATGGATACGCTGCGGGAGGCGATCATCGCCTATCTTGACGGGCAGGGCTTCTTGTATGATGGGCAGTCGACGGTGGCGTCGGTGTTCATCATGGATTTGCAGACGGGTGAAGAAGTGAACATCCTGGGCGATGTGGCGTTTTCGGCGGCCAGCACTGCGAAGATCTTCATCCTCATCGAGTACTTCCGTTCGCTGCTGTTCGCCCCCAGCCAGGACGAAGCCAACCTGATGGTGCAGTCGCTGCTGTGCAGCAACAACAGCTCGTCCAACCTGATGATCCAGATTGTGGGGGGGGGCAACCCTAACAATGGGCTGAGTCGCGGCCTGGAAAGCTTGATCGACACGACGCAGGATCTCGGTGCCCGAAATTCCTTCATGTCTGCGCCATTCGTGCTCGGCACGCCCAACGAAGTGCCGTTATCGGTGCCTGCGCCAACGACCGCCCCCAACCCGAACTTCAACACCAACCCCGACCCGTTCAACCAGACGACGGTTGAGGATCTGGGCACCGCGCTCACGATGATCTACGACTGCGCCAATTACGGCTCTGGCTTGATGACAGCGTTTCCCGGTGGCGACTTCACCCAACAAGAATGCCAGCGGATGCTCAACATCATGAGCGCCAACGATTTGGAGCGCCTGCTGCAAGGGGGTATCCCTGCCGATGCGTGGATTTCGCACAAAAACGGCTGGCTCGACGACGTACACGGCGATGCTGGGATTGTGCGCCCACCGAACGGCAACGACTACATCATTGCGATGTTTGTGTGGGAGCAGAGCGACTTCTTCAGCTTTACGCGCGCCTGGCCGCTGATCGAGGGGGTGTCGCGCTTGACGTGGAATTATTTCAGCCCGGAAGCCCCGCTGGCGCAGCCGCGCGCGGATTTGCCGGAGACTGCACAGGAGTGCGATAACTTCGTGCCCCCCTACGGCGAGATCAACCTGGACGACATCAACGTCTGGCGGCGGGCGCAGTAATACGGCGCGGCGCTAGCGTTGGCGGCGCTGCGCCAGCAGCACGACGGCTTGGTCTGGTGTGTCGGTGATCGAAATCACCAGGTCAAGCCCGATGAGTTCAAACACCTCACGCACATGCGGCCCCACGGTCGTCAGCACCAGATCGCCGTTGCGTTCGCGGGCGCGCTGCCACATGCCCACCAGCATCTTTAGCCCGGCACTGGCGATGTAATCCACAGCCGCCATATTGACGACCAGATCGTTGTGTTCCGCCGCAAGATGTTTGGCGAGCAGCATTTCCATGTCGGCGACACACGTTAAATCGAGCCGACCGTTGGGCACGACCATCCAGACTTTGCTGGTCAGCGATTGGCTGGTGATCGATGTTTCCGTTATCCCATCGCTCGCGGGATCGGCTGGTGCCGCAAAGTCTGCATCCGCTTGGAGGCGCTTGTGCATGACCAGTCGATTGCGGTTCATGTCGTAGTCGTACTGAACGGCATCCATGAACCGCCTGATGAAGAAAATTCCCCAGCCCCCCGGTTCACGATCATTTGCGAGTGGGTCTTGTTCTAGACCAGTCATCTCTAACGGGTTGAACGGCGGCCCATCATCCAGCAAACTGATCACAAAATATTGATTCTGCACACCGCAAACAATCTCGACCACCCCATCAAGATCATGGGCTGCATACCCATGCTCAATGATGTTGGTACAGGCTTCATCAACGGCGAGATGGCAATGATAGAGCGCGCGATCATCCAGGCCAACTTCACGCGCTGCGGCCAGAACAAATTCACAGGCCTGGGCGACATTTTCCAACGCGCCCGCGATTGTCAACTGCTGCGCCTGCACCATCGCGCTGTCGCCTTCCATGTGAATGCTCCGTGACCTGTCCTCTGCGTGCTCGATCCGCGATGGGATTTGAGCGTGTGAAACCGGGTGCGTGCCGAGCGGCGGTCAGTCGCTGCCGAGTGCGTCCACCTGAGTCGGGTAGATCTGGAGCATGGTATCCAACCCCGACATTTCCAATACATCCATCACCCGCACCGAAGGCTGGGCGATGCGCAGGTCGCCGCTGGCCGCTTCGAGCTTGCGGTATACCGAGACGATCTCGCGCAGGCCGGCGCTGCTCATGTACTCCACCGCCGAAAGATCCAGCACGATTTGCGTTTGTCCATTGCTCACCGTCCCTGTGAGCGCCGAACCGAGCTGATCGGCGTTGGAACTGTCGATGCGCCCACTGACCTCGACGAGTGTCGCTTTTTCCATGTTAGAGATCTGAATATCGATCATTGCGTCCCTCTTGCTTGCCGCTGCATCACATCTACGAGCCAGTACGCGCTGAGCGGTCACATCGAGTTTTCGACAAGGAAATTATAACGCAAATTCGCGGCTGGCAAGTAATATGTTTATGTTACACTCCGGATAATAACGGGTTTGCGCACGGTGTGCGGCTTGCTTTGCGTGGGGGTCAATGCTATGCTAGGCGTGAAAAGTATTGATGGTCAATGTTGACAATCCGCACAGCCACCCCAGCCGATCTTCCTGAACTGGTCGAACTCTGGCACGAACAGCGTTTGCTGCGTGCGCAGTCTGATCGTCGGTTTCAACCGACACCCAACGCGCGCGCCGAGTGGTCGGCGCAGGCGCAAAGCTGGATCGCTGATGCAAACTGCGGCTGGTTTGTCGCTGAGCACGCGCACCGGCCTGTCGGCCACATCATCGGTTGGTTGCAACCCGCGCCGCCCGGTGTAAGCACCGCCTCATTTGGGGCCATCACGGACATCGCCATCGATCTGCACGGGTATCACGGCGGCGTGGGGCGTGGCCTGGTGGACGCGCTGCGCGCTTGGTTTGCCGAGCACAAGGTGCAGCAGGTGATTGTGTGGGTGCCCCGTCGGCAGGCTGTTGAGCAGGCATTCTGGCGTTCGTTGGGGGCCACAGCATGGATGGACATTCTCTGGATCAAGTCATAATTCGACCGGCAGAAGCCCGTGACATCGACGCCATCGCGCGCATGTGGGAGGCGTTGGTCGCCTATCATCGCGC
>JAADYY010000682.1 GCA_010092805.1 Chloroflexota bacterium
AGCGTCTTCGCGGCGCAGTGAACGCTGCCCATCTGCGCGTGGTTTCTTTCCCCACGCTTATGGCGCTATCTCCTCGCTGCTCACCACGCGCTGCTGGGCGCACATTTCCACCGCCAAGATCCGACAAGGAGTGATTTAAGCGTTGTGTTATAATCGCGGCGCAAAATGCCATTTAGTTGTTTGTGCCACAGATCTATCGCGACCGATCTGCGACGATCACCACTTTTGAGATAACTGAGGAGAGAGAGTCTTGTCTGCCGACCTGCAAACGCTGGCGATCAACACGATCCGCACGCTGTCCATCGATTCCGTGCAGAAAGCCAACAGCGGCCACCCCGGCCTGCCGATGGGTGCCGCCCCCATGGCCTACGCCCTGTGGACCCAGTACCTGAAGCACAATCCGCAGAATCCGCATTGGCCGGATCGCGACCGTTTTGTGCTCAGCGCTGGGCATGGCTCGATGCTGCTGTACTCGCTGCTGTACCTGACGGGCTATGACCTGCCGCTCAGCGAGCTGCAAAGCTTCCGGCAGTGGGGCAGCAAGACGCCCGGTCACCCGGAAGTCCACCTCACCCCCGGCGTCGAGACAACCACCGGCCCGCTGGGTCAGGGCACAGCCAACGCTGTCGGTTTCGCGCTGGCCGAAGCGTACCTGGCGGCCTACTTCAACCGCCCCGGCCATGAGATCGTCAATCACTACACCTATGCCATCGTCAGCGACGGGGACTTGATGGAAGGTGTCTCGACAGAAGCCGCGTCGCTGGCTGGGCACTGGGGCCTGGGCAAGCTGATCTATCTGTACGACAGCAACCGCATCACGCTGGACGGCGCGGCAGACATGACCTTCACCGAAGATGTGCTGATGCGCTATCAATCTTACGGCTGGCACACGCTGACTGTTGAGGATGGCAACGATGTCGAGGCGGTGGCGCAGGCGATTGTCGCGGCGCAGCAGGTCACCGACCAACCGACGATCATTTCGGTGCGCACGATCATCGGGTATGGCAGCCCGAACAAGGGCGATTCCAGCAAGGCGCACGGCTCGCCGCTGGGCGCGGATGAGATCAAGCTGGTGAAGGAATTCTACGGCTGGCCGCAGGAGGATTTCTACATTCCCGGCGAGGCGCTGGAGCACTTCCGCACGGCGGTTGATAACGGCGCGAAATCGGAGAGCGACTGGCAGCAGCGCTTTGAGGCGTACCGCGCCGCGCACCCCGAACTGGCCGCCGAATTCGCGCGGGCGGTGGCCGGGCAGCTCCCCGAAGGCTGGGATGCTGACCTGCCCGTTTTCAGCCCAGAAAAAGCCATCGCCACCCGCAACGCTTCCGGCGAGGTGCTCAACGCCATCGCCAAGCACATTCCGACGATGATCGGCGGCGACGCGGATCTGGCGGGCAGCACCAAGACGCTGATCAAGGGCGAAGGCAACACAGGGCACAAGCAGGTGGCTGCACGGAATGTGCGCTTCGGCGTCCGTGAGCACGCGATGGGGGCGATTGTCAACGGCCTGGCGCTGCACGGCGGCATCATCAAGCCCTACAGCGCGACGTTCCTCACCTTCAGCGACTACATGCGCCCCACCATCCGCCTGGGCGCGCTCATGGAAGCCAACACCGTTTACGTCTTCACCCACGACAGCATCGGCCTGGGCGAAGACGGCCCCACCCATCAGCCTGTCGAGCACGTCATGTCGCTGCGCCTGATCCCGAATTTGTACGTGTTCCGTCCGGGCGACGCCAACGAGACCGCCGGGGCCTGGCGCGCCGCTATGCTGCTTGAAGATCATCCAGCGCTGCTGATCTTCTCGCGCCAGAACCTGCCGGTGCTGACGGGCGAGGGCATCGGTGGCGTCGAAGCCATTCACACCGGGGTGGGGCGTGGCGGCTACGTCGTGGCCGATAGCGACGGCACGCCAGAAGTCATCCTGATGTCGACGGGCAGCGAACTCGGCATCGCCCACGAAGCCTACCGCACGCTCACCGCCGACGGCGTCAAGGCGCGGTTGGTCTCGCTGCCGTGCTGGGAGCTGTTCGAAGATCAACCGGATGAGTATAAGGAATCGGTGCTCCCGGCCAGCGTGACCGCGCGCGTGAGCATCGAGGCGGGTGTGACGCACGGCTGGGAGCGCTACGTGGGGGCGCGGGGCAAGGCCATCGGCGTCGATACATTCGGCGCGAGCGCGCCCTACGAACGCATTTATGAGGAATACGGCCTCACAGCGGCCAAGGTCGTCGCAGCCGCCCGCACGGTGATGGGCTAACGCACCGCGCCACACCGCGCACTTGCATGATCAGAGCGTACCGAGGCGGTGCGCTCTGTTTAATCCTGGATATTTGAATGTCCGAATGCCGCCGCAGATTTCGTTAGAAGCCATTTGGAAAATTGGCAGCGCGTGATTAGGACTTAGTCCGGGGCGTGTTGGTGACCCTATGCGAGGATACAGATCGTCTGGCTACTGGATTATCTATTCATTAGACAAGGGAATTATAATCGTTATTCATTTTATTTCCATGACGGTATCACTCTGTCCTGTCAAAAACGTGCTCTGTTCGCTAGCT
>JAADYY010000148.1 GCA_010092805.1 Chloroflexota bacterium
CGTGACAGATGCCACAGCAATCAATGCAGGCTCGGATGATGGCTCCAGTGGGCACGGAAGAACGAAGTGGAGTCGATCATCGCAAGGATGACTGTAACAAGAGTTTGAATGCAATGATATTACAGTTTTTATGTTTTTACAACTTACTAAGCTTATAGGTGTCGATCACTGAATGTTATAAATTCCAAACATTTGCCAACCCATGCACTGCCTCATCGATCACAGCGCTTGTTCCAGAACCCCGGCCAGCTCATCCGCGTTGAGCGCCAGCGGATTGCCCTTATTGCTGCTGGAACGCTGGGTTTTGGCGATGATGTCGTCGAAGTGGCCGCGCTCCACGCCGTAATCCGTCAGCGGCGGGATCTTCAGGGCCGCTGCCAGTTCCCCCACCCACGCGACCCCGTCTTCGGGTGTAGCGTCGGCGCGCCCGGTGAGAATCCGCGCGACGGTGGCGTAACGTGCCAGCGCGGGATTCTGGGGTTCGCGCTGGCGCAGCGCGCGGATGTTGGCGGCCATCACGAATGGCAGCAGCCGCGCCACCACTACCCCATGCGGCAGCGGGTACATGCCCGCCATCGGCCCGGCGAAGCCGTGCACCGTGCCGAGTTTGGCGTTCGCCAGCGCCAGCCCACCGAACAAACTCGCGACCGCCATGTCTTCGCGGGCGGCGGCATCATCCGGCTGATCGTAAGCGCGGCGCAGGCTGCGCGCCCGCTGCAACCCTTCCAGCGCGATGCCGTCGGTGAGCGGCGTGCGGTTGATGCTCACATACGGCTCGATCAACTGTGTGAGCGCGTCCATGCCTGTGCTCGCGGTGACGGTGGGTGGCAGCCCGTGCGTCAATTCTGGATCGACCAGGGCGACAGCGGGCAGCAGCTTCGGGTTGCGCAGGCTGACTTTGACGCGGTGTTCGGGCGAGGCCAGCACCGCGTTGCGTGTGACCTCCGCGCCCGTGCCCGCCGTCGTCGGGATCGCGATCACGGGCAGTGGCGCTTCAGTGATCGGCTTGCCCTGCCCGATCACTTCCAGGTAATCGAGCACGTCGCCGGGGTTGGTCGTCAGTGCAGCGATGGCTTTGGCGGTATCGATGGCGCTGCCGCCACCAAACCCGATGATCAGGTCGCAGTCGGCGGCGCGCGCCTGCGCGACGCCTTGCAACGCATCGCTGACTTTCGGCTCACCGCCAACGGCATACGTCACGTGCGTGACTTCGGCAGCTTCCAGTGCGGCGAACACCCGCGCGGCCCGTTCCGGTCGGCTGCCCGTGACGACCAACGCGCGCCGCCCCAGCGCCGCCGCCAGATCACCGACTTCGGCCAATGTCCCGCCCCCGAAAATGATCCGGGTCGCGGTGGCAAATTCAAAGCGCATCTCGCTCTCCTTGATTTGTGTGCTGCATGCAGCGATGATCACGCCGCAGGCAAAGGTTGGCCAAGCATAACACATCTGCCCCGGCTGGAGCGCGCACACCGCCGCCCGAAGCAGCGCTGCGTGCGCCGCACGAGATGTGAGCATTCCGGCCCATCCTATGCTATAGTCGCTGCGACGATTACGCGGTGTCAGTAGCCCAAAAGCACCACACGGGCCGCCCTCAAAATCATCGCAAATTTGTGCTAGGATAGCGTTGATAGGGTTGAGCGCGTGCATAGGGGTGTTGAGGTTGACAGAACGGACACCGTTGGCCGAAAAGCTGCTGGAGGTGGTGCGCAGTAAGGGTGGCGCTTGGATGAACCGCCGCGAGATTGCATCTGTGCTGGGGCGCCCAGAAGTCCTTTCGCCATATGACATCAAACTGCTCGATCAGCTCATCGCCGCCGGGCACATCGAAAAACGCGAATTTCCCATCGGGCCGGTACAAAAAGAATTTCGTTATCGCAGTGTGACGCACACGCCGCCCAGCCCTTCGGCGGGGCGCGTAACGGACGGCATGTAACGGAAAAAGGTTAGATGATGACAACACGTAGACAACAGATACAAAGTAATGATGAGCCGATTGTCGTTGGCCTTGACATCGGTTATGGCGTCGTGAAGGCGGTCACAGGGCGGCAAACCGTTATCTTCCCGTCGGTGTGGGGCTACGCCATGAACCTGCGTTACCAGGCCGCCGAGATCGCCGCCAAGTACCCCGGCGACGAAATCCGCGACGAAGACGGTGTGTGGTGGATTGGCGAAAAGGCGCAATCGCAGTTGCGGGTGGGCGAGGTGCGTCGGCTGCGCGGGCGCACCGCCGACGAGCGGGCGATGGGCCATACGCAGCGGCTGCGGCTGGCGAAAGTCGCCCTCGGCAAGCTGCTGCTGGGCCAGCAGGGCGGCACCACCTGGGACATCCGCCTGGCGACCGGCCTACCCGTCGATCATATGCCGGGCGCGGGCCAGTTTAAAGAGGTGCTCTCCGGCAGGCATCTCGTCCAAACCGACCGTACCAATCTGGTCGCCAACATCACCGACGTGATGGTGATGCCGCAGCCCTACGGCACCATCTACCGCCACCAATTGACCGACCGCGGCCTGCTCAACAAGAATCACACAGCAGACCGCACCGGTGTCATCGACATCGGCACCTACAGTATCGATGCGGCGCTGGACGATGACGGCGAATTCATCGACAGTGCGTCGGGCAGCGTGGAAGCGGGCGTCTTCACTGCGCAGGAGATCATCGAGCGGGCTTACGAGAGCGATCACGGGCAGAAGCCCAGCTACCGCGATGTCGAGACGGTGCTGCGGACGGGCTTCGTGCGCGTGAAGGGCACGCTGGAAGATTACAGCGATGTGCGCCAGCAGGCCATCGAACCGTTGATCGCCGCGACGCTCAACCTCATGAACGATAAATGGGGCACGGCGGCCAACATTGACGTGATCTACATCGCGGGCGGCGGCGCATCGATGGTCGCCGAAGAGATTCAGAACATTTACCCGCAGGCCCAGCTCGTCGAAAACTCGCAGATGAGCAACGCGCAAGGCTACTTCAACTACGCCATGTTCACCCAGAGCGAGGCCGACTTCGAGGAAGACGAAGCCGTGTACGAAGCCCCGCCGCCGCCCGTGCGGAACGCGCCGGTCGCTGTTGCACCGCCGCCGGCACCCGATCCCGCGCCCGCCGTCGTGGAGCCGGAATCGGCGGTGCAAACGGCTGTGGAAGAACCCACACCTGCCGAGGATGACAGCGCCGAAGACCCCAGCGCTGAGGAACCAGCGCCCACACCGCCCAAGCGGAGAAGCAGCAGCAGCAGTAGCAGTAGCAGCAGCAGCAGCCGTTCGCGCAGCAAAAAGACGACCAGCGAACCCAGCGACGAATAGCCGCCGCACCTGATACACCCACGCGCGGGCCGTCGTCAGCGGCGGCTTGCGCGGTCGGCCAAGCGATCCGGGTAATCGACGAGAAGGGGACGGCTGATGGCAGCGGAGCGGATCAGGATTGATCTGGAACTGACCCCCGGCAGCGATGACGATCTCATTGCGTGGTGGCGGCAAGCCGCCGAGTCGCTGCCCCCGGACGCTATCCGAGCGCTGCTGCGTGCCGGGCTGGCCGCCGACGCCGACGACATCAACTTCGTGCTGATCGAGCGCATTGCAGCGCTGCAAGCGCAGATTCGCCACCTCACCGACCTCGCCGAACAGCAGCAAACCAGCCTCGCCGAAGCGCACGACACAATCAGCCACCTCACCCGCCAGATCGACCGCTTGGTGCGCGTGACCGGGCAGTTGGCGGGGGCAGCAGCCGCACCGCGATCTAACCCCGACGAGGACACCCAACCGATGGATGCGGCGTCTGAGCGGCGCTCCAACGGCGACAAAGGCCCCGACGCCAAATTCCGCACACGGGCGGACAAGATGCGCAAAGCCAAGTGGTAGCCCAATCGCCGCGCTCCGCCTGCATCCCGCCGCTTCTGCGGCTGCCGTCATCGCTCCATTGATTCAAACTTGCGATCATCGTTATTATCTGGTTTATGAAAAGTTTTTCACAAGTTATCCATTGTAACCGTTTACAAATGACGCTAACCTGAAGGCAACATACATGCACGATCAAAGGCTGAATGGCGTCATGTCAATTTTGACAAGCAGTTATGCAAACGGAATCTTCTCTACCGAAATTGCCGGCAACCTGAGCCAAGAGGAAGCCCAGCGGTGGCTGCTGATGCTGCGCGAACACGCCGCCACCCAGGTGACTCCGGTCATCGCGCTGGTGGACGCGACCCGGCTTGAATTCATCTCTGGTACTGCGCGCATGGTTATTGCCGAGGCGACGCGGGTGCCGCGCGTGCGGGCGTTGATCTTCGTCGTCAGCACCCCGCCGATGCAGCAGGCCGTGCGTATGATTGGGATGTTGGGCGAACGCGACCTAACCCACTGCTTTAGCAGCATGGAGCGTGCCCAGGCGCTTGTCGAAGCGCTGCGCCTGAATCCGCTGTCAATGCAATCGGCGCGCTGACCAGCACGCACTTCACCGCCGCGCGGCCAAAACAAACCTATCGTACACTTGATGTGAAATGGAATTGACAGATTGTGGCTGACGTGTCAGATGCTGTTGGTCAATCGATTTGATTGTGTTTTGGCCC
>JAADYY010000683.1 GCA_010092805.1 Chloroflexota bacterium
ATGTAAGGTTATGCTAAGCGATGTTTGCCTTGAGATCGCGTGTTCGCGGTGAGATTTGTTAATCAAAGTTTAACTATCAATTTCTGATCCTTACATCAATTATTACAAATGGAACTTGAATTGTTCTCACAGGATGTTTGCCCTATAATGAGCGTCATCTCACGGTTTTAATGAAGATCATCATTTCAGCGCGGCCAGTATCATCAAGACTGAGCCGTAGCGCATTGCTGTTTATCAAGGAGCACGAGATGGCTACGAAGAAGATCCTGTGTATGCTCTCGGAATGGGGCTATTGGGGCGAAGAACTAGTCGGTCCCCTGGAAGTCCTGGACGCCAAGGGGTATGAAGTCACCTTCATGACCAACAAGGGCAAGCGCCCGCATGCCCTGCCGCCGAGCATGGAAGTCGGTTTCTTCGACCCGCCGCTGGCGAAGGTCGTGACCGACGAATACTACGCGACCAAGACCCGCGAACTCGACGAGTCGACCCGCCTCGATAACCCTGTCAGCCTGTCTGATTGGTTCCCCGAGCGCCCGTACTTCAACAACCCGAACTTCGGTCGCGAACTAGAGAACTATTTCACCGAGCGTGACAAGTGCTGGGAATCGCTGCAGAAGTATGATGCGCTGCTGCTGCCCGGCGGTAGCGGCCCGATCATTGACATGGCGAACAACCAGCGCCTGCACGACGTGATCCTCGGCTTCCGTCACCACGACAAGCTGATCGCCGCTGAATGCTACTCGGTGACCTGCCTGGCGTTCGCCCGCGAATGGACGGATCGTGAGAGCATCATTTGGGGCCGCCAGGTGACCGGCCACGCGCTGGAATATGACTACAAGGATGGCACGGGCTTCCTGGGCACCGACCTGAATATGGGGCCGCCCCCGTACCCGCTGGAACTCATCCTGCGTGACGCGGTTGGCCCAGATGGCAAGTATCATGGTGGTGTGGGCCGTGTGCGTTCGACCATCCTCGATTATCCGTACCTCACAGGCCGCTCCACCCAGGATTCGCGCCTGGTCGGCGAGCTGATGATCGAAGTGCTCGAAAACGGTCTGCGCCGCTACGGTTGGTAAGAATCTACAAGTAGCCGCGTAATCGTACTGGCGTTGGGCAGGTCATCGCTCATAAAATGCAACTTGCGATGACCTGTCACCTGAATAACGGTTTGATAACGACAAGGACAAGCGGAACATGCCAGCGAAAAGTGGACGCTTTGCAATCATCGAGCAACTTCTGGCCGATGACATCAAGTTTATGTTCGGCAACCCGGGGACGGTAGAGCAGGGGTTCCTCGACTCGCTGGGTCACTATCCAGAATTTCAGTACATCATGGGGCTGCAAGAGACCATCGCTGTGGGTATCGCAGATGGTCACGCGCGTGCGAGCAAAAAGCCGACGGTTGTTCAGCTTCACAGTGGCGTGGGCCTGGGTAACGGTATCGGCATGATGTACCAGGCGATGCGGGGTCATGCGCCGCTGGTGGTCATCGCTGGTGAGGCGGGCATTCGCTATGACGCGATGGACTCGCAGATGGCGGCGGATCTGGTCTCGATGGCACGCCCGGTGACCAAGTGGGCCACCCGCGTGGTCGATCCGAACTCGCTGCTGCGGGTGCTGCGCCGCGCCATCAAGATGGCCGCCACGCCGCCGATGGGGCCGGTATTCGTTTGCCTGCCTGCGGATGTGCTCGATGCCCCGAACAACGAACCCGTTGTGCCAACATCTATTCCCAACACACGTGTGGCACCTTCAACAGATGATTTGCAAGCGGCGGCGGATATGCTGGTGGGGGCGGAGAATCCCATCATCATTATGGGTGACGGCATCGCCTACTCCAGGGCGCAGGCTGAACTGACGCGCGTTGCGGAACTGTTGGGTGCAGAAGTGTGGGGCGCGGATGCCTCTGAGGTGAACATTCCTTGGAATCACCCACTGCACAAGGGGATGCTCGGCCACATGTTCGGCGGCTCCAGCAGCAAGATCACGACCCAAGCCGACGGGGTGCTCGTCGTTGGGACGTATGTCTTCCCCGAAGTGTTCCCTAACTTGGAAGATGTGTTTGCGCCTAACGCCAAAGTTGTCCACGTTGACCTGAACGCTTACGAGATCGCCAAGAATTTCCCGGTCGATCTCGGTATGGTTGCCGATCCGAAGCTGACGCTGGCTGGGCTGGCGGATATGATCGACGCCAAGCAAACCGCTGCGCAGAAGCAGGCGGCTCAGGCGCGGATGGCGGCCAGCGGCCAGGCGAATGAACAAGCACGCAACCAGCAGATCGCGCGTGATAGCGGTGTGCGCGATGCCACCCCGATGCACGCCTCGCGTTTTATGGAAGAACTGAGCAAGCATGTGCCCGAAGATGTCATCATCTTCGATGAGGCGCTGACGGTCTCGCCGGATGTGACGCGCTACATGGTGCCGACTCTGCCGGATCACTTCTTCCAGACACGCGGTGGGTCACTTGGTGTGGGTATCCCTGGCGCGCTGGGCATCAAAGTCGCCAACCCCGACAAGACGGTCATCGGCTTCACGGGCGACGGCGGCAGCATGTACACCATTCAGGCGCTGTGGACTGCCGCACGCTATAACATTGGCGCGAAATTCATCATCTGCAATAACCAAAGCTATATGCTTCTCAAGCTCAACATCATGCAATATTGGGATGAGCAGGTGCAAACGCCCCGCGGCGCGTTCCCCGATAGCTTTGACCTGGGTGACCCCGTCATTGACTTCGCTGCGCTGTCGCGTTCGATGGGGGTGCCTGCTGTCTGCGTCAATCAGCCAGACCAGGTCGAGGGTGCGGTCAAGCAGATGCTTGAGCACGACGGCCCGTTCCTGATTGACATGGTGATCAGCAATGAAGTTCCCGGTGCGTGATAAGGGCCACCATCTGTGAGTCAACCCATGAGCGAAGCCCCCGGCAGGCAATTTTACGAGCGGCATCTGCGTTTTTTGCAGAATGCAGATGTCGATAGTCTGATAGAATATCAATATCATGATGACGCCGCCCTGATCAGCTTCAACGGAATCATTCGGGGCCGTGACGCACTACACGCCTACTTTCTCGACTACATGAAGAGTATCGGCGGGTCGCTGACGCTGAAATCGACGGATCGGTTCATCGAAACCGATGACTCGATTTTCTTTGAAGCGACACTGGTCGTTCCCAGCGGCGAAGTCCGCGTATATGATGTTTTTATGATGCGCGATGGCAAAATCACCCATCACTTTCCCGGCGTGATCGCCATCAAGCCGCACGACCAATCTCAGGAGGAAAACGAATCGTGACGCAACTCGCTCCGCTCACTCAAGAAGAAGTCAGCACAGCCGTCCACGAGTGGTATGAGAAGCTGGACGTTCATGTGCCCATGGTCGATATTCTGCCGATGCTGGTCACCGAAGGTTTGACCCAGCAGTGGCCGGAAGTCACCGTCACTGACCTGGCGGGCTTCGAAGAATGGTATCAGCGTGTGATTCGCACCTTCTTCGATGAACTCCACACCATACAAGAACTAAATATCACCGTTGCGCCAGATGGTCAAAAGGCCGATATCAAGCTGGTCGTCTACTGGGAGGCGAGCGCCTGGACTCCCGGCGACCGCAACAGTAAGCGTCTGATGATGGACGCACACCAAACCTGGGAGGTTGTGCGCTCGGCACAAACTGGCAAACCAGCCATCAAGACGATCATCGTCGACAAGATCGTCGAGCGCGAAGGCTCCGCTTCCCTCTAATCCCTTGGTGGTTGGCAGCTATTGAGCTGATAAGCCGCAGAAGTTTTGCTGTTTTGCTGTGATGAAGCACACTGTCATTTTAAGGAGACACTCTCATGACGCAACAAACCGAAAAGAAGCCGATGCTGGAGCACTGCCCGCCGGAGGAGCAGGTGCAGAAGCGTACCAACACTGAACTCGTCCTTCGCATGTACGACCTGTTTGGCAAGGGCGACATGGATACCATCCGGTCCGAGGTGTTCCACCCGGAAATGAGCTGGACGATGCCGGGTCACCACCCGCTGTCGGGCCGTATGGAAGGTGTGGACGCGGTGATCGCGTTCTTCGGCGCGCTGTTCCAGGCGGGCATCAGCGTCGACAACATCCACTTCGGTGAACTGGATGACGGCACCGTCGTCGAAAAGCACACGGGTCATGGCACGCTGCCCAGCGGCGAAGCGGTCATCTTCCCGACTTGCACCACCTACGGTGTGAAGGACGGCAAGCTGCACGAAGTGAGTGTGCACACTGGCGACCAGCACACCGTTGATCGCTACATGTGGACGATGTTCAACCTCAAGGGCATTCCCGCCCGTCTCGATGGCGATTTCTAAGTCGCCGCAAGTGCTGGTGGAATTGAGTAGTCTATTCGGATAGGAGCGGCTGCAATGGCACACGTTACCGAAGAACTGGTCCGTAAGGCATACGAAGCGCTGGCGACCGGCCAGAAGAGCGAAATCTCGAAGTACTGGGACGAGAACATGGTCTGGCTGGTGCCTGGGCATAACCAACTTTCGGGCTGGTATCACGGTCTGGATGCATTCATCGGTTTTATGGCGCGCGTCGGCGAGCTTTCCGGCGGCAGCTTCCGTATGGAAACCATCACGATCATGGTCAACGATGAGTACTCGACGGATGTGACCAACAATCAGGGTTTCCGCGCGGGTAACCCCGACATCAAGCTGAACATTGACGTGGCCCACGTGCTGCGCTGGCGCAACGGCAAGGTGATCTCTGGCAAGGGTGGCATCATGGGTGATGGCACCACGCAGTACGATCAGTTCTGGTCGGCGCGCGTCTAGTTTTTGGATGTAAGTTCCAGTGGTGGGGGTGCAGGTTGCTGCGCCTCTGCCGCTACACAGGGGTTGCGGTGCGTGTTGACCCCGGAGATTGGATGCTGGATCGTAAGAATACAACAACTTTGGCAATATTGAGACGAATCCGACCAAAAAACCTTATTTTCTGCGAAAATTAGCTTTATAATGTGCTCAAACTTCGTAAATAGACCCGGATTTTAAGTGGCAAGGAGATTTGAGCCATGCCGATCATTACTGTGCAATTCATTGAAGATGTTGTTGCGACCCCCGAACAGAAGCGGGAACTGATTATTCAGCTCACCGACAAGTTTGTCGAAATCCTGGGTGATGTGGTGCGCCCGTTCGTGCACACCATCATCCGGGAAACGCCGCAGCAGGAATGGGGCATCGCCGGTGTGCCCATGCCGGATCTGGCGTACTTAACTGGCTCTGGATACGCCCAGGTGATCGACCGCGCCAATGAAATCATGAGCCAGGTCGTTGAGGCGCAGAACGGTGCCACTGCCAGCGCCGCAGGGGGCGCGCAGTACAACGGTGCAGGGCAGCCGCTGGCCGCTAATGAACTCGCCGATAACATCTGGCGTGGTGTGGCCGAACCTGCTGCCAGCGTCGCAGGGGGCACGCAGTACAACGGTGCAGGGCAGCCGCTGGCCGCTAATGAACTCGCCGACGACATCTGGCGCAACCGCTCGACTCCGGTCAATGGCAGCGGGAGCGTCAGCGGCACTGCCGAAGTTGAAGATCACTACGCCTTCTTCGCGCGGTGGTTCGAAGAACTGTGGAACAAGAAGAACTACGATATCGCTTACGAATTGGTCGACCCGGACTTCGTCGCGCACGGCGCGGGCGGTCAGGACATCCGTCAAGGGCCGGACGGCGTCGTTGGGATGGTGAAGGCATGGCACGCTGCGATGCCTGACGGTCACATGACGATGCACGATGTGATCACGGAAGGCAACCTGTCGGCCATCCGCATGACCTGGGAAGGTACCCACACGGGGGCGTTCGGCAATATTCCGCCGAGTGGCAACCGCATCAAAGTGACCTCGACGGGCATTGACCGGATCGTCAACGGGAAGATCACCGAAGGGTGGGGCGAGCTGGACATGATGGGGATGCTCACCCAGATGGGTGCTATTCCGTCACCGGCGGCTTCTGAGGGAAACTAGCAGCGCCGCCAACAAGCGGCGAGCCTGCGCTAGCGTTACCAGAGCAACCAGGTACGCGGGGATGGTTGGGGCGGCAGATATCGCGTTTCGTGACGTGGCTCAAGTCGCTCCGACCCAGACGGTAGCGTGAACGTGAAGTTGAAATTATCTTGTGACATGAGTGGTGGTCAGAGCTTTCGGGGTGGTTGACACACAGAACAGCCCCCCAATCCCAATCTTTCTGAAGCACTCATCGCGAAATTTGAGGGGGAAACGATGTCAGCAGCTGAAGCGCACCGCGCATTATTTGAACGCTGGTTTGAAGAACTGTGGAATAAGAAGAATTACGACATTACGCAAGAACTTGTGCATCCCGATTTCACCGCGCACGGTGCGGGCGGTCAGAGCATCCGTCAAGGGCCGGACGGTGTTGCCGAAATGGTTAGAACCTGGCACGCTGCCATGCCCGATGGGCGCATGACTGTCGATGACATCGTGACGGAAGGTGACCTCTCGATGATCCGGATGACGTGGGAGGGGACGCACACGGGGGCGTTCGGCGATATCCCGGCCAGCAACAAGCGCATCAAGGTGACCTCGATTGGTATCGACCGTGTCGTGAATGGCAAGATCACCGAGGGCTGGGGCGAACTCGACATGATGGGGATGCTCATGCAAATGGGCGCTATTCCCGGCCCTGACGCCAGCTAAGCATGCCGCTGCAACGGTAGCCAACCCGCAATTCAGCAGTTGATGTGGCACGAATACTTGTGATGCGTATCTGGAGTAATTTGCGCATGCCCCAAATTACAGATTGCGTTGTCAGTTAACATCAATGAGGTTGATTATCACAGTATAGTCTGTGTAATCATGTGTTGTTAGAGTATTAAGCGTTATCCAAGGAGTATCGAAATGCCGATCATCACCGTGCAGTTCATCGAAGACGTCGTAGCGACGCCGGAACAAAAGCGGCAACTGATTATCCAG
>JAADYY010000149.1 GCA_010092805.1 Chloroflexota bacterium
CACCGTCGCCCGCCTGAAAACGGCCAAACACACCCCCGAAGTCGAAGCCTTCCTCACTCAGCACGCGGATCTGCGGCTGCCACCTGTGCAGGTGACCGCATTTCATCTGGTGGCGAGCGCCCTCTCGCCGCAAGGCCCCACTTACACCAACCGCGCCGACTACCCGCTGACCCACCCCCCCGAATCAATTGATTGAAACGATCCCGCCGCCGAATCCGTAAGATCAATGAGCATCAACGGATGAAAACCTCCACGAGCGAATCAGTGACCCGTGCTAAGATAGTTTTGTGTGCAAGATCGCGGAGAGGCAGCAGCGATGATCGACCAGTGGATAGCACAACTCAGCGACACCGACCCTACCGTCCGCCGCCAGGCGATTATCCATCTGGGCCGCAGCGGGGACCCCGCCGCCATGCCCAGCCTGGCGCGCATCTTCCGAACCGACCCCGACCCGGAACTGCGCGAATTGGCGCGCCGCGCGGGCGTTCACATCCGGCGCACCACGCAGGGCGCACCAGCCACCGCCGCGCCAGAGCCGGAAGCGCCCCCAGAACCCGCCCGCGCCGATGGCCCGTCACTGCTGCGCGAGATCGAGCAGGCACCTGCAGACGAACCCCGGCGCTCGCCCATTCGGGAGCTGACGGCGGAAGATCTGGCAGCGGAGCCAGAACCGGATCGGCGCGGCATCCCGCAGCGCGGCGTGGAATATAACGTCCCCAAAGCGGACAGTGAGCGCGCCCGTCGCCTGGTTGATCAGGCGCTGTCGATGAACCTGGCGGGCGAAAACGACAAAGCGGTCAATGTATTGGCGCAGGCGCTCGTCGCCGACCCGAACCTGATCAACGACGGTTACTTCACGAGTGTCTTGGATGCGGTGACGGAGCGCAGCGGTGATGAAGCCATCCACTTCCTGCTGGATAAATCTGAGCGTAAACGCTACGCCCAAGGCATCAAGAAAGAGAAGAAGCAGCGCCGTGCCGAAGAACACATGAGCGTCGCGCAGCAGTCATCGTGGAGCGGCGTGGGCTTCGAGCTGATCATTTACATTCTGATTGTGGTGGTGGGGCCGGTTTTGTTGCAGCTCATCACCGTGCAGAGTGTGCTCAATTTCATCGAATCCCAGCGGGTGCAGGCCGAAGCAGCGGGTGTGGGAGCGGAATTCGACGAACTCATCAGTGAAGACATCGAAATCTTCACCGAGCAGTTGAGCGCGGCGGGCGTCATTGCCCTCGCCATCACGGGCTTAGCCTCCGGTACAATTGGGGTCGGCAGCCTGCTTTTCCAGATGGTGCTCATCCATTACATCTCGACGCGGCTGTTGCGCGGCGTGGGCACCCTGCGCCATTTGCTGGACGTACTGCTATCGTTCTACAATCGTTGGCTGCCCGTGATCTTTTTCCTGTTGTGCGTGGTATCCGGGTTGTTCTTCGTACTGTTCCCCTCGCCGATTCTATTTTGTGTGTCTCTGCCCATCGTTGGTGTCATCTGGTATATGTCGTTCAAGACCTACAGCAAGATCGGCGAAGCCTACGATTACGGCGCGGCGATGGGCTGCATCGCCTTTAGCCTCAGTGTGTTCGCTTTGACGCTCATCAACTTCGCGGTGGTGTTTGCGCTCGCGCAGGCGGCCATTTCGCTGCTGCCCGGCTTCGCCACGACGGTCTGAGGCGATCACCGACTTGCCCACACCTGATCAGCGCAATCCAAGCCGCATACGACTCCCCTGGCTGGCGGGCCTCACGGTCACGCTGGCGGGGGTGGGCGCGGTGCGCGCCGCTTACCGGCACATGCGCCGCCACGATGCGTTCGATCTCAACGAGACGCATCTGGTGCTGCGGCGGCTGCCCCCGGCGTTTGACGGCTACAAGATCGTCCATTTCAGCGATGTTCACCTCGGCAGCCGCGCCAGCCGCATGAGCCGTGCGCGCCTGCAAGCCGCCGCTGATCTGATCAACCAGCAGCAGCCGGATCTGATCGCGTTTACAGGTGACCTGATCACACGGCGCGCCCCCGTTGATCTCAACGAGCTGATCGTGCCGCTGCGGGAAATGTCGGCGCGTGACGGTAAGGTCGCGGTGCTGGGCAACCACGACTACTATGTCAACCGCACGCTGATCGACGCGGTGTTCCGGCTCAGCGACTTCACGCACCTGAGCAATGACGTGCTCACGCTGCACCGCGACGACGCCCGGCTGCACATCGCTGGGGTGGACAGCCTGATGCGGCGGCGGGCGCGGCTGGATCGCGTGCTGCGGCGGCTGCCGAATCGCGGCGGCGCGATTCTGCTGGCCCATGAGCCAGACTTCGCCGATTTCAGCGCCGCGACCCAGCGCTTTGACCTGCAACTTTCCGGCCATTCGCACGGCGGGCAGATCAATGTGCCGGTGCTGACGCGGCTGGCGCTGCCCAACTACGGCCAACGCTACCCCGGCGGACTCACGCTGGTGGGGAATATGCTGGTCTACACCAATCGCGGGCTGGGGACGGTGGGGCTGCCGCTGCGCATCAACAGCCGCCCAGAAATCACCGTGATCAACCTCTATGCGCGGCGTCGGCGGTGGGGCTGAGCGGC
>JAADYY010000684.1 GCA_010092805.1 Chloroflexota bacterium
GTCGATTTGACCAACAGCGGCGGGGTGGACAAAGGGGTGTCGCGGCGGCATGCCCTGGTCGTGCGCAAAGAAGAAAACTCGCTGATGATTGTTGACAAGGACAGCCCCAACGGCACCTACCTGAATGGGCAGCGTCTGGTACCGAATCAGGGGCGGCTGCTGCGTGATGGCGATGAGCTGCGGCTGGGGCGGTTGGTCATCAGAGTGCATTTTGAACGCCCCACTGGTCGTTAAGGGAAAAATCTCGCGCTATCTCGTGCTATTTTGTGCTACACTTAATCAATAGGTCGTGTTCACCGAATATTATGCTTTGCGCTGAACACTGTAACTGAAGCAGTGTAAATGACCTAGTCGGTACATGCCTTTCTTGACCTCATGTGATCGGGCTATTCATGGAGTGCGAAAGTGATTGATTGCCCCTGCGGTCGTAACAAAATTCACGAGCGTGAAGTGATTTGCACCTATTGCGGCATCCTTGTCAGCCGACGGGAGCACGCCACAACCCGCTCGCTGAACGATACTGAGCTTGACGATATTGTGACGCGCGCTGGCACAGCGCATCTGGGCGCACGGCGGCTGTTGGTGCTGGGTGTGCGCGACGGTCAGAGCTTCTACTTTGCTGCCAACGAAATCACTGAATTTGAGATTGGGCGCAAAGATCCCGCAACGGGTGATGCGCCGTTGGTGGATTTAGCGGCGTTCAACGGGGCGGGGAAGGGGGTTTCGCGCCGGCACGCGGTCATTCGGCGTCAAGACACCGTGCTGAAAGTTTCCGACCTGAATTCCGCCAATGGCACCTTCCTCAATGGGCACCGCCTCGTGGCACACCAGGATCGAATTCTGCGTGATGACGACGAACTGCGGCTGGGCTTCCTGGTGATCAATGTCAAATTTGAGCAAATGTCGCCGGGCGATAGCAATGGTGCTGCGGCGTCCAAGTAATGCTGCCTTTCACCTGCGCGTTAGACGGGTACAGCGTTTTTTGCCCTCACCCTAAATCCCTCTCCCGACCGTGCCTGCGGCCCTGGAAGAGGGACTTCAACCCGTATTTCGCTCCCTGAGGGAGAAGGGGCCGGGGGATGAGGGCCAAACAGCCAGCCGACCTATTCGCCCCAGAATCCGAATACACCCGCGTTAGACCTGTTTAATGATTTCCCGGTTGGATCATGCTAAACTGATGATTTAAGCGCATGATGCAATCCTGGTGCAGCAAACATGGATACAGCGTTGACGAAAGATCGGACGAACGAGGAGTGGTTGGCAGACCTGCGGGCCGTGGGCGATGTACAGGCCGAGGCGGTCGAGGAATTGCGCGCCCGGCTGCAGCGCGGTGTGTTCTACTATCTAAGCCGCGAGCGCAGCGATCTCGCCGATTTGTCGAACAATGAACTGACGCAGATGGCGCAGGACATGGCCCAGGATGCGACGCTGCGGGTGCTGGATAACCTCGACAGTTTTCGCGGCGACAGCCAATTCACGACTTGGGCCACGCGCATCGCGGTGCGTGTGGCCATCAGCGACTTGCGGCGGGCGCGCTACAAAGATTTCAGCCTGGACGCGCTGACCACAGAGGGCGATCTGTTGTTTGCGAGCAATCCGGTGAGCGGCAGCAAACCGCCCAGCCCAGAACGGTCGGCGGAACGCGGCGATGTGCTGGAAAAAATTGAGACGGCGCTGCAAGATGTCCTCACCGAGCGGCAGTATCAGGCGCTGCTGGCTGTGGCCGTCAAGAATGTGCCGCTGGAAATCGTCGCTGAGCAGATGGGCACCAACCGGAACGCGCTCTACAAGCTGGTTCACGATGCCCGCCGCAAGCTGCGGACACATCTGGAGACGCAGGGGCTTTCGACTGATTATGTGATGAACCTGTTTCAGGAATAAGCCGCGCCACAACGCTGATCGGCGTCTGTTCGTCGGCTGCGGCGCGGATTATCACCCCGCAACCCCGCTTGAGGTGACTCAGCCAGCCCCCACCAATGCCACAGTCGTTTCTTATCCATTTTTTCATTTGGCCGCTGGGCAAACGCGCTACACTGGAAAGGTCTGCTGGAAGCATCCGCCAAGCGTAAGATAGCCGCCGATCTCGTCGTCCAGAATAATGTGGATGGCTACACAAGTGATGGATGGATAGCCCAGTGGAAGATCACCTGCAAAACTTGGTAAACTGCATCTTTGATGCGCACGATGAGAGTGATTTGGACTGCGACACCTGCGGCGCTCAGTTCCACTGCTTGGCTGAGTTGGTGGCCGCGGGGGCGCAGCGAAACGAACTACTGCAAGCCGTTGAGCATCACCTGCTCTGTTGTCCGGAATGTCAGGAAGAGTTTCAGGCGCTGCTCTCGATTGTGCGGGCCGAACGGGATGGTCTCCTGCCATCCTGAACGTGCGCTCAACACAAGCTGCGTCAAGCATCGGCGCTGGGCACCCGGCCCAGCCACACAACATTTGCAGACCGACGATGGTTGCTGCGATGACCGTCGATACACAAGATATGAGGTAGA
>JAADYY010000685.1 GCA_010092805.1 Chloroflexota bacterium
CAGCAAACTCGGCTTTGACCTGACGCGCGAGGCGTTCATCGCACACAAGGACGAATTCGTGATCGTCACCTTCGACGCGACCGACGCACCGACCCCGCCGCCGCTGCCCGCCGATCTCGCGTGGGTGTGGGCGGTGGTGCTGCCGCTCGCCGGGCTGATGGTGCTGCGGGGCCGCCGTCGGCGTCAGCGGCGCTAGCGTGACAGCCCAGCGATCAGCAGGTCGAGCGCGAGGCGCGGCGCGATGCGCCCGGTTTTGATCTGCACGTCGTACTCGTGCAGCACGCGGTAGATGCGTTCGAGCGCAGCGAGATCGAAGGCGCGGGTTTGTTTCGCCAGCTTTTCGGCGACGAACGGATGCACGCTGAGCACCGCAGCGATCTCCTTTGGCGCTCCGCCGCTGCTGAGATGCGCTTTGGCTTGCAGCAGCAGCCGGAACTGCCGGGTGATCATCCCGAACAGGCTGAAGATCTCGCCGTCACCCTGCTGATCCAGCAGATTGTGCAGCAAGGCCGCCGCTTGTTGGCCGCGCCCCTCGGCCAACGCATCGACCAGCTTAAAGATGTTGGCCTCCGCCACGTATGGCGTCAGCAGCGCGACATCCGCTTCGGTGATCGGGCGCACGCCTGCGACGTAGCTCACCAGCTTGACCAGCTCGTTATCGGCGCGGCGCAGATCACCAACGGTCACGCTGGCGAGGGCGGTCGCGGCTTGCGGCTCGATCTGCACGCCGTAAACGGTCTTCGCCCGCTGCATGATCCAGGGGGTGTTGTCTTTCGGCGCGTTGAACAGCTTCTCGCAGCCCGCTGCGTGCTCCTTCGCCAGCTTAACCAGTTTGCCGTTCGCGCGCAGCGCCACACGTTCTACAAACACCAGCCGCGTCCACGCCGGCAAATCGGGCAGTTGATCGAGGAGCATCTCGACGGCGCGCTGCCCCGTCTCGCCCGCGCCCTTGCGCGTGATCCATGCGAGCAGATCGCGGACGATCACCAAGCGTTTATCTGCCAGAAACGGGAACGCCAGCGCCGCGCCCAGAATCTCTGGGACGGGCGTCTGGGTGCCGTCGAACTCAGTGATGTTGAGATCCGCCGCCGAATCCGTGCCCATCGCGGCGCGCCACTGCGCGACCTGCTCATCGATGGCGAAGTCGTCTTCGCCGTGCAGAATGTAGAACGTCTCGTCGGCCATGATCGCCTGGATCGGTGCGGCTCAGCTTGAGCGCGTCGTGACGCGGTGCACGGCAATCGCGCCCCGGCTGAGCGGTGTACGCAGGTCGTCGCGCTTAACGCTGACGATCTCCAGGTCGGCGGGGTCGCCGTCGGTGGTGATGTGACGCTGCAAAGCCGTCCCCAGCGGCTGCGCGATCACCAGCGCGATCATGACCAGGGTCATCACGGCGGGCAGCCGGTTCCACGCTTCGCGGCGGCTGGCACCGCTCAACCCGATCATGGCGGCGGTGGTGGTCATGAACCCGGTCGTGACGAGGTTGGTGCCGCAGTTCGGGTGCACGGCCAGTTGATGTTCGCCGTTGCGCATCCGGCGCAGCGCATCGCGCACGGCGTGCTCGACTTGTTCGGTCGGCACATCACCGATCAGCACAAAACCGTTGTGATCGCTGCGCCCGGCCATGCGCAGGTCTTTGATGCGGGCGGCCAGCACGTGAATCGTGGCATGTTCCAGGCCGTGATTGCGGCGGGTGCGCCGCACAACCGGCAGGTTAAGGAGGGGCTGTGCCCAGTGGGCGGTTCGTTCGACAATCGACATGGCTGCTTCTCGCTGTTCGCTATCGGCTGTAGGTTGGCTTCGTGACGTTGAGTTGATGCTTCATTATAGTCGCATCTGTGGTGGGCGCATCTCCGTTGCGCTCGCGAGGGTGCCTTCGGAAATGCGGGCGAATGGATCGGCTGGCTGTTTGGCCCTCATCCCCCGAACACGGGTTGAAGTCCCGCTCCCAGTGCCGCAGGCACGGTCGTGAACGCACATTGAGCGCGCGGATCACAAGGCTGGTGCTTCAGATCGGGTGGGCAGCTTGACCCACAACGAAGCGCCAGCAGCAGCGAGCGCCAGCACAATCCCCAACCACAGCGCGGCCTCATAACTGCCCAGATAGTCATAGGCCAGCCCAAAGACCAACGGGCCGAACGCCGTCCCCACGACCATTGATGTGGCGACAAACCCGCGTATCGCCCCTTGATGGGCGCGCCCGAACAGCGTCACCCACACCGATCCGTCGAAGACGGAGCCGACGCCCATGAACAGCCCAAAGATGGCCGCGTAAATCAGCAGCAGCGGCGCGGTCGTCATGATCAGCGCCAGACCAGACGCGCCGATCAAGCCGAGCATTTGCAGCGCCACCAGATACCCCGGACGCAGACGATCTACCAACCAGCCGGAAACCAGCGTGAACCCGGCGGTCATCAAGGCTGCCTGCCCGAACGTCGTGGCAGCGACGGTGGCGGTGTGGCCTAAGCCCTCAAACAATGAGATTTGGTGAAAGACGAGCGCTGTGCCCCACGCCCCAGATAAAAACCGCGCCGAATTGAACGCCCAGAAAACCGGGGTGCGCAGCGCTTCGCTCAGCAGCCAGTTTTCCTCATGGGCTGGCGTCTGCCCCTCTGGCAGCGGCGCGGCTTTGCCGTCCGGCACCAGGCCGAACGCTTCTGGACGATCACGCAAGAAGATGCCCAGCACCGGCAGCACCGCCACCCCTGTGATCAGCCCCATCAAGATCCAAGTAGTACGCCACCCGTTGGCCTCGATGAACGCTTGTATCCAGGGCAGGTAAAACCGCTGAATGATTGCGAACCCCACCAACGAGAGGCCGACGACAAACCCACGACGGCGCTGAAACCACTGCGCGACGGCTGTCAGGCTCACCAGCCCCAGCGATCCCTGCCCCAAGCCGCGAATGGCGATGAAGCTGAGCAGCAGCGTGAACGGCCCGGCGATGAGCGAACACCCGATCAGGGCGATGGCGAACAGCAGTGTGATGATGATGCTCATGCGGCGGTTGCCGCGCCGGTCGATCTGTTTGCCCACCCACGTCAGTGAGAGCGCCGCCAGAAATGTGCCCAGCCCATACAACCCGGAGACAGTGGTACGGTCCAGGCCAAAATCGGCAATGTAGTGATCGATGAACAGCGAAACGGAAAAACTCTGCCCAGGTGCAGTTGCCCAGAGACCGATGGATGCCACGAACCAGACCACCCAGCCATAGAAGATGGGCGAACGCTGGACGATGGGGCTGTACTTGAGAGTTTGGGATTCTACAGTCATGCACTCAGTGTCTCAGAAGATCTACCCAAAGACAAGAGCGCCAATCCTGGCAAGCCCCGCGAATCAAGCTGTTCGCTGCACGGTTGGCCGCCGCTGCGCCTACGCTTAACACGCACTTCATGGGGAATAATGGCGATTCAGGTTACAATAGCGGGGTATTGTATGCGCTCCGAGATCTTTACCGATGCGCGGGGCAGCTATGTTTTATCCATTTACAACTATCGAGGAGATTTTGATGCGACTGAGCAAGATCATCTTGTTCTTGGCGTTGTGTTCCCTGTTGGTGACGCCGTTGGTAGGCGCAGCACAGGACACCCTCCCTGAACCGGTTGCGGCAGGGGAGATCGCCCTTGGGGAGATCATTGACGCTGAACTCACCGCCGACGCTCCTGCGCTGGAATTTACGTTTGATGGCGAGGCCGACGATCTCATCGACCTCACCATGACTTCGCTGGATTTCGATACTTATCTGGTGCTGCTGGACGAAGATGGCGCGGTGATCGCTGAAGACGATGACGGCGCAGGCAACCTCAATTCCCGCATTGGGCCGTTTGAACTGCCCGCCGACGGCACCTACACGGTCGTGGCACAGAGCTTCGTTTACAACAGCGGGCGCGGCGTGCTCACGGGCGAATTCATGCTGAGCTTGCAGGCAGGCACATTCGAACCGACCGCCACACCCACCCTTGCCCCTTCCCCCACACCCAGCGCCACAC
>JAADYY010000150.1 GCA_010092805.1 Chloroflexota bacterium
CTGTACGACGCCCCGGCTTCGGCCCCAGCCTTTACGAAAGTGTAGGTGCCGCGATCATGGCAGACAATGCAGTGATCGCTGGGCAGTGCCTTGACGCGGCGCTCACGATCATTCTGGAAAAGGAACCGGAGTTGGCGCGCCTCGATTCGGTCGCCGGGGACGGTGATCACGGCGCAGGGATGGCACGCGGCTTCCGCGCCGCAGTCACAGTTGAGCGTGCGGGCACGGCGGGGCAAGTGTGCATGAACGCGGGGATGGCCTTCTCGAACGCGGCGGGCGGCGCTTCTGGTGCCCTGGTCGGCACACTGATCATGACGATTGGCAGCGGCTTGCAAGGCGAAGACCTCGACGCCGCGAAAGTCCACGCGGCGTTGTCCAGCGGTTATGAGGCGATCTGCAAGCTGGGCAAGGCGGAAGTCGGCGACAAAACGATGCTCGACACGCTCGACCCGTTCATCAAGGCGTATGGTGAAGCGGCGGCAGCGGGTGCGAGCATCACCGGCGCGTGGCAGCAGGCGCTCCCCGCCGCGGAAGCCGGGATGGAGTCGACCAAAGACATGATCAGCAAGCGGGGACGCTCAGCCGCGCTAAAAGAGAAGAGTCGCGGCACCCATGATCCCGGCGCGACCTCCATGTATCACATTCTTGTTGCTGTGGGTGGGGTCTTGCAGCAAGAATGCCCGGATTAATCAACCAGCACCGCTGAACCAGAATCGATCAGGCTTGCCGCGATGCGTTGGCAAGCCCGATTTGATCATGCAACTTGATACAGGAATGGCTTTACGCGGGCTGGCAATCCGGCCCGAAGTGACGCAGCAGCACCAGCGGCTCGGTGCCGTTGTTGGTGACGGTGTAGCCGCCGCGCGCAGTCTCATCAGTGACGAAGTATTCGTCGAGCGTCACATCGCCGAAGCGAATGAACGTCGGCGTCTCGACCGGATGCACACCCACCGTACCGCGCCCCTGAGTCGCGAACACACCACACGCGCCGGGGTCGGTGATGGTCACACTCACGCCGGGCTGAACGGTCAGCTCTTTAGCGCTGAACACATCTTCGCCTAACGACTTGCCGTAGATCACCCATTTGTCGCTGTAGCCGTCGCCCGTGTTATCGACTTTGCCGGGCAGATGATAGGTCTCTTTAATGTTGGGCAGGATGTTGGCTTCCCAATCGATCAGCTCCATGACGAAATCGAGATCCTGCTTCTTTTCGGTGGGTACATCCTTGACGAGCATGTCAAACGGGACGACCTTGCCCTCAACAACCGACTGGAACATCGCAAAGGTATCAGTGCCCCACTGCACCTCGTAGGTCACCAGCGAGCCGGGCGCGTGCAGCACACCGGGCGGGGTGAACCAACCTTCGCCAATCGGGAAGACATAGGCTTTCGAGTATTGGAGGATGCCGTTATCGCCCTTGTTCCAATTTTCCAGCGCGCGGCGGATGTCTTCTTTCGTCGTGCCGGGTTCCAGCCCAAAGAACGTGAACGGGAAATCGTTCAGGCGCGGGTTGTACTGCGGCGGGAAATAATATGCCTCCGGCTTATGCACTTCGTTGACGAGCGCCGCATGTTCGGCGTTGGGATGCAGGTGATATGGCAGCGGCCCTTGATTATCGAACAGCTTGCCGAGCGTGGGCCAGCGGCCATACTTCTCCAGCATCGGCGCGCCGATAATCGACGCCCCCGCCTCTTCGACGGCATCGCGCAGCATGAAGCGCGCGCCGTCCGGCCCCGCGACATAGCTCAGGCCCTCGTCGGTCGGCATATCGGGGCCGTTGGCTGGGCTGGTCGTCGAGCAAAGCCAGCGTTCATCCAGGCCACCGCGATCTGCGCCCAAAGCATACAGATCGTCTTCAGCCAGCCGGAGCCGGCGGCCCGGCACCGCGAACGCACGCGGCACCCAACACGGCACCATATGCAGAATGCCCTGCCCCGCGTTTAGGGCGTTATCTAAATCTTGCCTCAATGTCATCCTGATGATCTCCTTGTGCTGCAAGTGTAAGTAAAGTGTACAGCTACTTAATGATCCCAATTTTGGAGCGGTCAATGGTGACAAACACCGCCGCGATCAGCACGACGCCACGTACAATATTCTGCAAGAACGGATCGACGCCGAGCATATTCATGCCGTTGCTGAGGATGGTCAGCACTAACGCGCCGATCACCGTGCCCTGAATACTGCCGACGCCACCTGTCAGCGGCGTACCGCCGACGACCACCGCCCCAATCACATCGAGTTCCAGTCCCTCACCAAGCTGCGCTGTCGCTGCGTAGTTGCGCGCACTTTGCAGCAGCCCAGCGATCCCGCAGAGCAGCCCCAGCAGCGCAAACATCATGATCTTGACACGATCCACTTTGATGCCCGTCAAGCGCGCGACACGCTCACCACCGCCGATGGCGCGCACCTGCCGCCCGAACACGGTGAAGTTCAGGATCACGAATGCGATGATGGCGATCACCGCAGCGATGATCGCAGCGTTGGGCAGCCCCGGCCCGATGGGGCCAGCGTAAAAGCCGATGAAGTCCCGGTCGGTGATCGAAACCGGTGCGCCACGCATTGCGTAGAGAACGATGCCGCGATACGCCACCAACGTCCCCAGCGTCACCATGAATGACGGCACCTTACCTTTGGCGAAGATCACGCCGTTGATCAACCCAGCGACCAGCCCGACGAGCGCAGCAGGCAGAATCGCGAAAATGCCCAGCTCATCGGACGTGGATGCTGCCGCCAACGCCGCCAGCGCCACCATCGACCCCACCGATAGATCGATAGAGCCAGCGATGATCACGAACGTCATGCCCAGCGCCACGACCAACAGCGTGACGGTCTGGCGCAGCACAATGGAGAGGTTGGCCTGGGTCAGGAAGCGATCCGACATTAAGCTGAATACCAAGACCAGGATAAACAGCAAAATGATCGGGAAGAGGTTACGCAGTTCGATGCGCCCACCGGGGGCACGCACCCGCGCCGAAATTGTTGTTAAAATGCCCATGTTTCGAATGAACCTAACTATGCAGGGACAATGGCTGCACCGCCCTCAGCGTGACGGGGCTAAATCATGTGGGAAATAATGTCTTTTTCCGCAGGGATGGTGTCAAGGCCCGCGAATTCCTGGCTGATGATCCCCTTGCGCATGATGATGAGCCGGTCGCTCATGCCAATGAGTTCAAGCAGATCTTCGCTCAGCAGGATGACGGCCAGGCCAGCGTCCGCCAGGCGACGTATGATCTGGTAGATTTGCATACGCGCACCCACGTCGATGCCGCGCGTTGGGTTGTTGAGCAGCAGCACCTTTGGCTCCGGCGCAATGCATTTGCCAAGCACCACCTTCTGCAAATTACCGCCACTCAGCGAATTGCACGGCGCGTTCGCACCAGACGCTTTAATCTGAATTGCGGTGATCAGCTCTTCAACGAGGCGGCGTTCGGTCTCACGGTTGAGCACCCCGCTTCGGTTGGGCATGACCGCCATCGACAGATTCTCGCGCACGGTAAAATCGATGATCAACCCTTCACCGGTCCGGTCACCAGGCAGATACGCGACCCCACGCGCCCAGGCATCCGACGGGTTGCGCGGATGGTACGGCACACCCGCAAACCACATCTGGCCCTGGCGCAGCGGCACATCCCCGGCGATCAGCCTGATGATCGCCTCGCCGCCTGATCCTTTGAGGCCGCCAATGCCCAGAATCTCGCCGCGCCGCAGTTCGAGATCGAAGGGTTCCAAACGTTCGCGATCCGCGACTTGCTCAAGTTTCAGGATCACTTCGTTCGGGTGTTTGCCGTTCGCAGGCTGCGCCGTTGGGTAGATCTGCTCCCCAATTTCACGCCCAACCATCCGCGCCTCGATTTGCTTGGTCGTCAGTTCGCCAACGGCATAATCCCCAATGTGCTGGCCATCGCGCAGAATCGTGATCGAGTCGGCAATCCGCTCGATCTCATCAAGGTGATGGGATATGTACCCGACAGCGAGCCGCCGCTCCTTCAACTTGGCGATCACGGCGAACAGGGCGTCCATTTCCTGAGTGTTCAGAAACGCCGTCGTCTCGTCGAGTAGCAGTACCTTGGGATCATACGCCAGCGCGCGCGCGATTTCGATGATCTTCAGTTGGCCCAGGTTGAGCTGGCTCAGCGGTTGGTTGACCGAGATCCCGGCTTCCAACGCATCAAGCATCGTCTGCGCAGAAGCGCGGAGCTTGCGCCAACCCGTGAACCCCAACGGCCCGCTGAATTCATGCAGGCGGTCAATGTAGATGTTCTCCGCGATGCTGATCGACGGGATGATTGTGATCTCCTGGAACACCAATGCGACCCCGGCGTCCTGCGCATCGCGGAGGCTGCGCGGTTCGTAGGGCTGATCATCTAATGTCAGGTGGCCTTCGTCCTTCAGCACTGCCCCGGCGCAGATTTTGAACAGCGTTGATTTGCCCGCGCCGTTTTCACCCACCAGGGCGTGGACTTCGCCCGCTTCCAGCGACAATGAGACACCGTCCAGCGCGCGCGTGGCCCCGAACGATTTCCTGATGTTTTCGGCTTTGAGTAGCAAGGTAGGCCTCCGTTCGCCACTGAGCAAAACGGCAGGGAGTCTTTCGACCCCCCGCCGCCGCAACGACGAACATGCGTTGGGTTTAGCTACCCGCTTCCGCCGTCGCCTCAGGTTCTTCTTCCATGGCATCGCCCATGGCGTCATCCATAGCGTCGTCGCCCATGGTGCTGTACTCAAGTTCGAAGGTGGCCGGCGGTGCATCCGCGTTGAAGACACGCGAGCGCTCCTGCCAATCGTAGGCGGGCACCCCTTCGGGGAAGTCCGCACGGAACTGCTCCACCAGATCCACCGTCAGCGGCAGCAGATCGAGCTGAACATTGGCCTGATCCGCCGGGATTTCCAGCCCATTGAGGAAGTCGTGCATCAGCACCAGCGCGAAGCCGCCTTGCAGCCAGTGCCCGCCGATGTCGAAGAGCAGGCTGCCGTCTTCAACAGCCACCACATTTTCCGGGTTGAGATCCATGCCGACGACCAGCACATCCTCACCGGGGGTGACGCCAGCATTCTGCAACGCCACGATCACGCCAGTGGCGGTACCACCGTTGGCCGCCCACACACCGCGAATTTCCGGGTTGCCCTGGTACAGCGCGGCGAAAGCTTCCTGCGAGGTATCGCGCACGAAGTTCCCGTTGACCGCGCCCGCGAGCGTCACATCTGGGTTTTCGGCCAGCGCACGGTCAAAACCAGCGCGGCGATCAATGGCCACCGAAGTGCCGGGCGTGCCATCCACCACACCCACGACCATTTCCATGTCGCGGGCGCGCATTTCCTCGAAGAGCGTGGTCGCCATCGCGTAACCTGCCGCTTCATCGCTGGGGCCGATGAACGCGAGGTAGTTCGGGAAGTCCGCATCCTGCGGGTTGATGTTGTCGAGGTAAACATCAGTCATGATCACCGGGGTGCCGCTGAAGGCGGTGTCGTTGAGCGCCTTGATGCCGGTATTCCAGTACGGCACATGGATGAGACCATCAACGCCACGCGCCACCAGGTCTTCGATGTTGCTCGCCATCGTGTCTGGGTTGTTGTCGGCATTCAGCACGACCAGTTCGATGCCGTAGGCTTCAGCGCCTTCCCGCATGAACTCGACATACTGATTCCAGAACTGCGCATCCAGGGTCGGCACCGTTGCGCCAATGACAAGCGGTTCTTCATCCTGTGCGGTCGCCACGACCAACCCAGTCACCAGCGCGGTCATCACGACCAACGCCACAATCAACACCTTGTAAGTCACTTTTTGCTGCATTGAGATCCTCTCTTAAAGCTTAAGTTTGTAGATGCTATTCGCTCATTTTGACTCGCACACGACCATTGATGAGCAGGCACGAGATCGAGCGGAAGTATGACACAATCTCACCAACACAGCAACCTGCTCTCTGTGATTTATAACAGAACTAACAAGCAGTAGTAACACGACTTGTGAGGAAGACAAGCTGGGAAACGCGCGCTTGAACCCATCTGGCTCCGGCAAGTTAACGCTGTTTTCGTTCACGAGATTCTCACTTGACGCGGCCAACGCGAAGCGAACTTACTGGCTGGGCACGAAGATCCAATCGACTTCGGTATACTCTGGCGAAGGCTGCCCCAAGAGCGCGGCGGGTTCGTCCTTCAGATAGGTGTCGAGAAAAGCGCGGCTGTAGGTATTGACGATTTCGATCATGCGCGGCGGATCAATCGCGCCGGACAACCCGGCCCAGTTCATCGGCGGGCCAAACAACGGCAGATCGGTGTAGTCAAAGCTGGCGGTCTCGGCGATCACGAGGTTGTAAACCGGACCGGTAGCCGTCGTGAGCAGCACCACCAGCCGATCCGAATACTGTCGCCAGCGCGCCGTGTGATCTGCGCTCGTCTGCGCCAGATCTTGCCCAGGGTTCATTCCCGCGAGTTCTTCATCTGTGACAGCGAACTGACGCTGCGTCTCCGCCGAATGCATGAACAATGCAGGCTGCGTCAGGTCAGTGATGTTCCCACTCAGCAACCCATCCAGGTTGATCACAGCGTGACAGCGCGCATCCACTGCGCAGACGCGAATATGGGCGCTGCCCCCCAGCGCATGACCGACCAGCCCTAAGCGTGTGAGATCCAGCCGCCCGCCGAAGGTTGTATCATCACTTCCGTTGATCTGTTCGATGGCATCGATGACAAAGCGGGCGTCTTCAACCATGACCTGGGTGATGTCGTCGTCGATCACCTCCCGGTAGCGGGCAAGCATATCGCCCGTCAACGCCGACATATCCACGCCGTATGCGGCTTCCAGATCGATCAGGCTGAAGCGCTCGCCGTCGGGGAACACCACCCCCGATCCGAATCCGCTGTGATCGATAGCGACGGCGATATAGCCGTGACTCGCCAGCTCCTGCATCAGCAGGGTATTTTGTGTGCGAACGCCGCGCAGCCCATGCGAGAAGATCACAACCGGGTAGCGGGGCTGCGCCGTCGCCATCGGTGCGTCTGGGATGCTGGCGGTTTCAAATTGATCGAGGTGATTGTAGAGAAAGCCCGGCAAACCGACATCGCGCAGCAGCCCCGCCGCGAACACATCTGGATACCCCATGTAAAGCGCACGCGCTGGATTATCGTTCGCGTCCGTTGGGTACCAGATCTGCATCAGGAGTTGACGATTGCTGCGGTCAGCGTCGGTGATCACCCGCGCCTGCGTGCCGACCGCAGACGGCCCGGTTGGCTCCGGCAAGGGCAGCACCGGCAGCAGAATTGCACCGGTGATCACGGTCTGCGCCACAACGCCAATCACGATTAGCCCACTCAGGAGCGCCACGAACTCCGCCACCTGGACGCGCTGCGCGATCCGCAACACGCGCAGCAGAAAGATCACGCCAAACGCGATGCTCACGACATAAATGGGCAGAAATTGCCATCGATATGCGCCAAACAACCAGTGCAGCACGACCAGGATCAGCGGCAGCAGACCGAGGAACCGCACCCACACGGGCTTGACGGCATAGGTCGCGATCAGCGCCGGAAGCATTGCAAATAGAATCAGTGCATCGAGGATGGACAAGCGGCGCACTCCCTGTGGCAATTGTTTGGGCAACCTGAAATCATCCGCGTTGATTGTCGCACAGACCGCCAATCCCGACAATGCGCCACCGACATCGGGTGTATTCGGATTCTGGGGCAAACAAGGCACGCGGCCCTCACCCTCAATCCCTCTCCCGACCGTGCCTGCGGCACTGGGAGAGGGACTTCAACCCGTGTTTCACTCCCCTGCTCCCAGCGCCAGCGGTCGCCGGTGGCTTCTGGAGCAGGGGCCGGGGGATGAGGGCCAAACAGCCAGCCGATCCATTCGCCCCCATTTCCGACTGCACCCCCGACATAGCATAATTGTCGCAGGCGGCTTGTCAATCGATGGGCAGCGCCCTACAATCGCGCTCATCATCGCTGGTGCCATACGTTATCAGAGAGATTATCAGA
>JAADYY010000686.1 GCA_010092805.1 Chloroflexota bacterium
GATGAATCAGGACAAGATCATTGTGCGCGGCGCGCGCGAACACAACCTGAAGAATATCGATGTCGAGATCCCGCGTAATCAACTGGTGGTGATCACCGGCCTGTCTGGGTCGGGCAAATCGTCGCTGGCCTTCGATACGATCTTCGCGGAAGGGCAGCGGCGCTATGTCGAGAGCCTGAGCGCCTACGCGCGGCAGTTCCTGGGCCAGATGGAAAAGCCCGATGTCGATCAAATTGAGGGGCTGAGTCCGGCGGTGTCCATCGACCAGAAGGGCGTCAGCCAGAATCCCCGCTCGACGGTGGGCACTGTGACGGAAATTTATGATTACATGCGTCTGCTGTACGCGCGGATTGGTGTGCCGCACTGCCCCGTTTGCGGCGCAGAGGTCGTCGCGCAGAGCGCCCAGCAGATCGTCGATGAAGTTAAGCGCCTGCCCAACGGCACCCGCACACAAATCCTGGCCCCGGTGATTCGGGGGCGCAAGGGGCGGCACGAGAAGGTCTTCGAGGAGCTGCGCAAGGCCGGTTTCGCACGCGCCCGTGTGAACGGCGAAGTCCGCGATCTCGAAGAGGACATCACGCTGGATCGCTACAGCATCCATCATATTGAGGTCGTCGTGGATCGTCTGGTGATCCGGCAGTACGACGACCTAGAGTCCGAGGATGCGCTCAACGCGGAAACCCGTCTCACCGACGCCATCGAGACGGCGCTGGAGATGGGCGACGGCGTGGTGATCGTCAACGACCTGAGCGCCGACCCGCCTGTCGATCATCTGTACAGCGAGCATCTGGCCTGTGTCAACGGGCATGGCAGCCTGCCGGAGATCGAGCCGCGCACCTTCAGCTTCAACACGCCGACCGGTGCGTGCCCAGATTGCCAGGGGTTGGGCTTCCGGCTGGAGATCGACCCGTCGTTGATCGTCCCGAACCCGGATCTGACCATCATGGAGGGGGCTATCGATGCCAACGGTTGGAACGTCGATGATCCCGACAGTTGGACGGCGAACATGGTGCGGTCGGTGGCAAAGGCCTACGACATTCCGCTGGACAAGCCCTGGCGCGACCTGAGCGCAGACCAGCAGTCGATCTTTCTGCACGGCACCGAGGGGCGCAAGATCCGCGTACGCTACAGCAACGCCAACGGCATGTCGCGCGATTACAGCACCACGTTTGAGGGCGTCGTCAACAACCTGATGCGCCGCTATCACCAGACCGATTCGGACTGGATTCGCGAGAAGATTGAGATGTATATGGCGCAGGTGCCATGCAGCACCTGCCAGGGGCGGCGGCTGCGCCCCGAAGCGCTGGCCGTGACGGTCGCCGACTGGTCGATCTACGATGCATCGATCCTACCCGTCGGTGCGTTGAAGCAGTGGGTGGCGGCGCTGCGCGGGCGTGAAGGTCAGATGGCGCTGCTGAGCGAACGCGACCAGCAGATCGGCTACCAGATCCTCAACGAGATCGAGTCGCGGGTGACTTTTCTCAACAATGTCGGGCTGGGCTATCTGAGTTTGGCGCGCGCAGCCGGCACACTCAGCGGCGGCGAAGCGCAGCGCATCCGCCTGGCGACGCAGATCGGCAGCCGCCTGACTGGCGTGCTCTATGTGCTCGACGAGCCGTCGATTGGCCTGCACCAGCGCGACAACGCCCGCCTGATCCAGACCTTGACGGATCTGCGCGACCTGGGGAACACGCTGCTGGTCGTGGAGCACGACGAAGACACGATGCGCAGCGCCGATTACCTGATCGATCTGGGGCCGGGGGCGGGCGAGCACGGCGGCCACGTGATCGCGGCGGGGACCCCGGCGGAGGTCATGGCGGTTGAGGGCAGCCTCACGGGTGCGTATCTCTCTGGGCGGCTGCAAATCGACACCCCGGCGGTGCGGCGTCCAGGGAATGGCCTGTGCCTGGCTGTGCGCGGCGCACGCGAGAACAACCTCAAAAACATCGATGTCGAGATCCCGCTGGGGATGCTTGTGGTGATCACGGGTGTGAGCGGCAGCGGCAAAAGCACGCTCATGACCGACATCCTCTACCGCCGGGTCGCGCAGGTGATCAACGGCAGCCGCGAACGCCCCGGCGCGCACGACGGCATCGAGGGCATTGAGCACCTCGATAAGATCATCAACATTGATCAAAGCCCCATCGGGCGCACGCCGCGCAGCAACCCCGGCACCTACACCAAAATGTTCGACGCGATCCGGTCGCTGTTCGCCGATCTGCCGGAGAGCAAGCTGCGCGGCTATACCGCCGGGCGCTACAGCTTCAACGTCAAGGGCGGGCGCTGCGAGAAGTGCGAAGGTCAGGGCCAGTTGAAGATCGAGATGCAGTTTCTGGCGGATCTGTACGTGCCGTGCGATGTCTGTCACGGGGCGCGCTACAACCGCGAGACGCTGCAAGTCAAGTACAAGGGCAAGAGCATCGCTGAGGTGCTCGACATGACCGTCAGCGAGGGGCTGGAATTTTTCGCCAGCATCCCCACGATCTTCACCAAACTGCAAACCCTCGATCAGGTGGGGCTGGGTTACATTCGCATCGGCCAGCCGGCGAATACACTCAGCGGCGGCGAGGCGCAGCGCATCAAGCTGAGCCGCGAACTGTCGAAGCGGGCGACCGGGCAGACGCTTTACATCCTCGACGAGCCATCAACGGGCCTGCACGCCGCCGATGTCAAGCGGCTCATCGAAGTGCTGCAGCAGTTGGTCGATAACGGCAACACCGTTTTGGTGATTGAGCACAACCTCGACATCATCAAGGTGGCCGACCACATCATCGATCTGGGGCCGGAGGGCGGCGATGCGGGCGGTCAGGTGATCGCGACCGGGACGCCGGAAGCCGTCGCCACTGTGCTAGAGAGCTATACCGGGCAGTTCCTCCAACAGTACCTCGTCGGCGTCTGATCGGCGTCGAATCATCTGCGGCGATCCTCACAAAAACCGCATCGCTCAGCCCTATCCGGCGCTGCACCCGTTGCATACATATTGCGGGTGTCGGCGTCGGATTTTTGGCGTCCCTGGTGCTTTGCGCTTTTCTTTGTGCTTTTCTTTGTGGAAATGTGACGACGTATGAGCGTGTAGATGTGCATCCGCTCAGCGGTGGATAAGGAAACCCTTCACGAATGTTCTGTAAGGAATATGCGTGTTTGGGCATCTGATCTATAAGATGATGCCCAAAAGATATGGCAAAATGCATGAATTATGCAAAATGCTATTTTCTTGTCATCGTTTTTTGTGTATGATCAACAAAAGAGCATGGTTATTCAGGGGCGCGCTTGGGCAAAAATTGTTATTCGCCCCACTAAAGGAGGCCGTCAATGGTCGCTGCATACAATATCACGCGCGAGCCACACGCTGCCAGCGCATATGACATTGCCATCGCGCAATATGACCGCGCGGTGGGTTTTCTAAACCTTGATGAGAATATTGCCGAATATCTGAAGTACCCCCGCCGCGAATTCACCGTCAATTTCCCGGTCAAGCGCGACGATGGCCGCATCGAGATGTTCACCGGCTACCGGGTGCATCACAGCACGATTCTCGGCCCGTCGAAGGGCGGCATCCGCTACAGCCCTGCCGTCGATCTCGACGAGGTGCGCGCGCTGGCGATGTGGATGTCGTGGAAGTGTGCGTTGGCGCACATTCCTTACGGCGGCGCGAAAGGCGGCGTCGTCGTGGACCCGCGCACGCTGAGTCATGGCGAGCTGGAACGGCTGACGCGCCGCTACGCTGCCGAGTTGATCCCGATGATCAGCCCGCATTCCGATATTCCCGCGCCGGATATGGGCACCAACCCGCAGATCATGGCCTGGATCATGGATACCTACAGCATGACGGTGGGCTACTCGGTGCCAGCGATTGTGACGGGCAAACCGCTCAATATCGGTGGCAGCGAGGGCCGTCAAGAGGCAACGGGGCGCGGTGTGATCGTCAGTATGCGCGAAGCGCTCACCCGTGTGAGCACGGCGCGCCCGGAAGAGACTCGAATCGTTGTGCAGGGGTTCGGTAATGTGGGCATGAACGCTGCCGCTTACGCCTATGCCCTGGGCTACAAAGTCGTGGCGGTCAGCGACATCAACGGCGGGATTTACAACGCGAATGGTCTGGATATTCCGGCGGTGAAGGCCGCCGCCGCCGACAGCGGTGATGTGCGCACCTTCGGCGAGGCGGAGATCGTAGGGAATGACGAATTGCTGACGTTGCCGTGTGATGTGCTCATCCCGGCAGCGACCGAAGGCCAGATCAACGAAAGCAATGCGGAGCACATCCATGCGCAGGTGATCGTCGAGGGGGCGAACGGCCCCACGACGCCGCAAGCCGACGACATCCTCAACGAGCGCGGGGTGTTGATCGTGCCGGATATTCTGGCGAACGCCGGCGGCGTGATCGTCTCGTATTTTGAGTGGGTGCAGGATCTGCAGGCGTTTTTCTGGGACGAAGACGAAGTGCTGCGCCAGTTGGAGCGCGCCATGATCCGCAACTACGCCGCCACTGAAAACATGGCCGAAGAATACGACGTTGATCTGCGGACGGCGGCGCAGATGCTGGGCATCAAGCGGGTGGCGGATGCGCTGGAGACGCGCGGCATCTACCCGTAAGCCCAACCGAATTCGGAAAATCCCCATCCATATGATCGGCGGGTCGCTTGTGCGCGGCCCGCTGTTGATTCCGCCCGAACCCGACCGGGCGCATTCGGATTCTGGGGGCGGCACACGGGTTGAAGTCCCGCTCCCAGGGCCGCAGGCCCGGTCGCCGCTGGCTTCTAGAGCGGGATTTAGGGTGAGGGCTGTGTGCCTTGCTTGCCCCAGAATCCGAATACACCCACCCGACCTGATCGCCACCGCATGACCGTGTAGAACTGGTATAATTTCTACACACACGCGACTACAGGAATTAATGGATGGACTTCAGGGATCGTTTATCGGGATTATTTCGGGCCAATCTCCCGCAGCTCAACAAACAGGCGTTGCAAATTGCCCTCGACCGAGGCCGCAAAGCGAAGCTCGCTGAAGACTACGATGAGGCGCTCGGCGCGCTGGACGAAGCGTTAACGCAGGCGCGCGCCGCGCAAGACCCGGCGGCACTGACGATTGTCACGCTGCACCACGCCGAAGTGTTGATCCAGCAGGCGCGCTGGGACGAAGCGCGGGCTGTGCTGTCAGAGATCCGCGAACGGCCACAGTCGGATATTCAATTGGCGTACGCACACAACGGCTTGGGCGCGGTGGCCCAAGCGCAAGGGCAGTGGCCCGAAGCGCGCAGCGAATACGAGCGCGCGCTCAAGTACGCCCGGTCGGGCGGGGCGGCGGGCGCTGAGGGGCGGGCGTTGGGCCAACTGGCGGGCACGTATCTGCAAGAGGGGAACGCGAGCTACGCCATCCATTTGCTGCGGGATGCGCTGCCCAAGCTGAATGTCGCCGGCGATGTGGAGATGAGCAGCGCCTTCGTTGGGATGCTCGGCCAAGCGATGATCCAGAGCGGCCAGGATGTCGAAGGGCAGCACTTGCTGGAGCGGGCGCTCCGCCTGGCCGAACAGATCGATTATCGGCTCTACGAGCGGCACTGGTCGCTGGTGCTGGCGGGGCGTGCCGCGTCCGAAGGGCGCTATACCGATGCGCGTGCGCACTACGGACGCGCGGTGCGGCTGTTCGACCGGGTGCCGCCGTCCGCAGCGCAGGTAGAAGCGCTCACGCAGACGAGCAAGATGTGCCTGAGCCTGCACGATCACGAAGAGGCGCTGCATTACGCGCGCACGGCGGTCGAAGTGAGCCAGCAGGTGGGTGACGCAAAGCTCACCGTCATGGCGCAGGGGACACTGGGGGTGGTGCTGCGCGCGCTGGGCCAGAGCGCCGAGGCGATCCCGTATCTGGAGGCGGCGGCGCAGGCACAAGAGGGCCGCGCGCAGATCGATGTGCTGCGCAGTCTGGCCGAAGCGCACGTCGATAACGATGCCTTCGATACCGCGATCAGCATTTACGAACGCGCGATCATGCTGGCCGAGACGCAGGAAGCGGCGCTGGAACAGGCACAGGCGCAGCGTGATCTGGGGTTGGCATACCTCAAAGCCGGGCGACTCGCGGAGGCGATCACAGCTTGGAGCGCCGCGCTGGCGATCTACGAGCAGAAAAAAGCCTACGCCCAGATGACCCGGCTCCACTGTGACATCGGCAATGCGCGCAAGGTGCTTGGGCAAGGCGCGCGGGCGATGCGCGACTACGAGCAGGCGCTGATGGTGCTCAATTCGGTGGATGAGGCCGATTTAGAGACGCGCGGGCTGGTACTCTCCAACGCGGCCAACGCCTACGCCGAACAGGGCGACATCGAATCGGCGGATGCGTTCTTTAATGAAGCGATTCAACTCGCGGATCGGCTGGAGGATCGGGTGGCAGAGGCGACACGCAACGGCAATTATGCCTGGTTCCTGCTGATGGTGGGCCGCCCGCGTCGCGCCATCGCCACGCTGGAACGGGCGCTGCGCCTGAGCCGTGAACTCAAGCTGCCGCTGCACCAGGCGATCCAGACGGATAATCTAGGATTGGCGCATGACTCGCTGGGGGAGTACGAAACGGCCTTAGGCTACCATCAGCAGGCGCTTGATCTCATCCTGCCGCTGAACCGCCCGCACTGGGAGATGGCCGTTCGCATCAATCTGGGCAACACATTGATCGCGCTGGCGCAGCCCGCCGCTGCGGTGCCGTTGTTCACAGCGGCGCTCGATCATGGGCGGGCGCGCGATGAAGCCGAACTCGTCGTGCGTGCGCTGTCGGGCCTTGCGCGTGCGGAAGTCGCGGCGGGCCGCCCCGATGCAGCGAGCGGCCCGCTCGAAGAAGCGATCAACTTGGCGCGCAAAGTCGATATGCGACGCTGGCTGGCGGAGGCATTGAGTGTGCGCAGTCAGCAGCAGGCTGCCCTCGGCGATCACGCGGGGGCCAGCACGATCTGGGCGGAAGCGCAGCATCTCTATACAATTTTGCATATGCCGCAGGCCAAACGCCCACCCGCCTGGCTTGAGCAACAGACCAACGAAGGCTAACTGATCGGCGATGGCGAGTTTTTGGTTTGTCTCTGCCCCCTTGTTCAGCCACCTCGATTGGGGCGGCTACCTGCGCACCGCGCAGGCGCTGCAAGCGCGCGGCCACCAAGTGACGTGGGTGAGCGAAAACACGATTGCTGGGGCGCTGGCCTCGGCGGGGGTGCCGTTCGCGCCGATTCGCAAATCGGGGTGGCTGTGGCCGCCGCCGCCTGCCCCCGATGTGACGAACATCCCGCCGCAGGAAGCGGTGATGCTGCGCTACCGCCGGGCGCTCGACACGTGGTTGAGCGAACCGTTGGTCGGCGAAGCGGTCGAGGCCCTGCTGGAACTCGCCGCGCAGATTGGCAAGCCGGATGTGATCGTCACCGACCCGTTTTTGAGTGCGGCGGCGCTGGCAGCCGAAGCGCTTGATGTCAAGCTAGCGGTTTGTGGGTGGCCCGCGCTGCGGGATTTGAATGAGGAACTGCTGTTCCCGGTGCAGCGGACGCTGGGCACCGACAGCCGCGAACGGTTGGACCGGCTGCAAGCGCGGTTTGGGCTGCGTGGGGCGAACTTCGCGCCCGGCCCCACCCCATCGATCCTCAGCCCGCACCTGCACATCAGCTACTTCAGCGCGACGTGGTACCAATCCGATCAAGCGAGCCTGCTGCCGCAAACGCTGTTCGTCGGCGGCGCGCCGACCCCGCCCACTGATCCGCCGCCGGACTGGCTGGCCGCCCTGCCAGATGACGCGCCGCTGGGTTTGGTGACGTTGGGCACGACGTTCACCGGCGATCTGGGGTTTTTCAGTTGGTCGGCGCAAGCGCTGGCCCGCGTCGGCATCGTGCCGATTGTCGTGATCGGCTGGAACCCGCTTGAGCCGGACAAGAAAGCCGAACTGATCGCCGCGCTGCCGAAACGCACCCGCCTGCTCAACTTCGTGAGCTTTCCGCATCTGCTGCCGCGCCTGCGCCTGATGGTGCATCATGGCGGGATGGGCACCACGCACTGGGGGCTGGTCTACGGGGTGCCACAGTTGGTTGTCCCGCACGCCGCTGATCAGCGTGGTCAGGCGCGGCGCGTCGCGCAGGCGAAGGTCGGCATTGAGTTGAGCGCGCACGACGTGCGGCAGGGGATGCTGTTCGAAGGTGTGCGCGCGCTGGCGACGGATGATCGCGTGCGACAGACAGCCGCCGATCTAGCGGCGGAGTTCGCGGCGCTCGGTGGGCCACCCCGTGCCGCCGAAGCGCTGGCCGCACTCGTCACCTGAGAGCGATGTGATCATCGTTGGGGCAGATCGTGTCGATCTGCCCGGTGCGCTACGCTGGTTTACGCCCCATGATCAGCGTATACACGTGATCGAAGCCGGCGTCGGCGGTGCCCGCACACTGGATGTTCATCCACGCGGCGACGGCTTCCGGCGCTTGCACCATCAGGATGTGCAGCCGCTCGATGACCGCTGGCGAGCAGCCCTGACGCTCCGCCCAGGGGATCATCTTGGCGGCGCGGCGCAGCGGCTCGCTGTGATCGACGATCAACCCCGCATCAAGGCACATCCCCCGCCATTCGTAATCCGCAAACGCTTGATGATGGCTCGGATCGCGCAGCCGCTCGAACGCTTCGATGTATTTGGCGGCCTGTGCGTCATCTGGCAGCAAATGATCCTGCACAATCAGCCTGCCGCCGGGTTTGAGCACCCGCGCCGACTCGCAAACGAAGCGGTAGGCATCTGGGAAGTGGTGCGCGGCGATGCGGCACGTCACCAGATCGAAGCGATTGGCGGCAAACGGCAGATTCTCGGCGTCGGCAGGCGCATAGCGGACGTTTTCCAGCCCCTGCGCGTCGATGAATGCCCGCGCCGCGTCGAGCATCGGCAGCGCGTAATCGGTGGCGATCACACGGCGGACGTGCGGCGCGAGCTTGAGCGCAGTGTGGCCGCCGCCTGTGGCGATGTCGAGGGCGATCCAGGTTGGCTGCGCTTCGCTGAGCGCGAGCAGCCGGTCGAGATCGTGGCCCTGCGCGTGCGTCGCGCTGGTGACGTAACCGGCGGCGAAGCGGCTGAAGCGGTCGCGGCTGGTGGATTTGGCGTCGTCGGGCTGCGGGTCGTGGGGGGCTGCACACATGGGTTGATCTCCTGATGTGGTGGTTGTTTGAAAACCTGCATCCGATTCTAACGTTGTTCACAGGTTTATAGATTACAATAAAAATTAAAAAAA
>JAADYY010000687.1 GCA_010092805.1 Chloroflexota bacterium
CAAAAGCAGTTTTCTCCCCTTCTCCCAGCGTCAGCGTTCGGGAGAAGGGGCAGGGGGATGAGGGCCAAAACACAATCAAATCGATTGACCAACAGCATCCGTAAGATCGCTGGGCAGCACCGCGTCTCTATACCGGAATGGTCGGTCAATTAACCAGATTACCGTTGATCTTCCGACTAACCGACTCGGCTTGTGGATAGCCGCACAGCTCACAGGAGAATTTGCCATGACCCAGATTTTGCCCGGCACCCAAGTGCCCGCACTGACCGTCGAAACGCTGGACGGCGGCACCTGGCGGCTTCAGGATCAAACCCCGGAGAACTTCACCTTTGTCATCTTCTATCGCGGGCTGCACTGCCCCATCTGCCGCCAGACGCTGCGCGACTACGATCATATGATCGACCAGTTCACACAGGCGGGCGTCGCTGTGATCGCCATCAGCACCGACACCCGTGAGCGCGCCGCGCAGAGCAAAGCCGAATGGGAGCTGCAAAACGTCAACATTGGCTACGGCCTGTCAATTGAGAACGCGCGCGCGTGGGGCCTGTACATCTCCAGCAGCACCAAGCCGTCTGAGCCGGCCTACTTCGCCGAACCCGGTCACTTCCTCGTCCGCCCCGACGGGACGCTGTACGCCGCGCAGATTCAGTCGGTGCCGTTCGCGCGCGCGTCCGCCAAGATGTTCCTGCAAAGCCTGCAAAAAATCATCGAGAGCGACTACCCGGCACGTGGCGTCGTGCCCGCCACCGAAAACGTCGGTGCGTAGCTGGCCGCCCGCTGCGCCGGGTCAGGGGCGCAGATTCGCCGCGCCCCGCCCGGATCGTTCGCTGTATCGGTTAGTTGCTGTCGGGCGCTTCTGGCGCTGCCAAGTCGAGCATGTCGGCTGGCAACCCTAGATCGAGCGTGAAGTCTTCGCTGGACGGCACGACCACCACCGATGTATTATCCGCCAGCCGCGTGACGTACAGATATTGAATCAGCAGCGGGTTGGCCGCAATCTGCTCACCGATGCGGCGCAGGACTTCGGCTTCGGCCTCCGCGCCGATGATGGCGGCCTGGGCGGCAGTGTCTGCGCGCGCGATGGCCTGCTCGCGCTGCGCCAGAGATTGAGTGCGCGCTTGTTCTGCGCGGATTTGCGCCTGCTGCGCTTGAATTTCGGCCAGCTGCCGCTGCTCGATGGCATCGATGAACTGCGCGCTGAATTCGAGATCACGCAGCAGGAAGGCAGTCAGCAGCAGCCCTTCATCAGCGAACCGCGCGGCCAACAATTCCTCGATCTCGGCTTGCAGTTGGGCGCGGGCCTCGCCGTAAATCTCTGTGGCGCGGAATTGGGCGACCACATCGCGGATGATGGCACGCAGCACCAACCGCACGAAATCACTCTCAAACCGATCTTGCCAGTTGACATGGATCTGATTGATCGCGTTGGGGTCAAGGCTGTAGAGCACCGTCGCGTTGATACCGACCGCCTGGCCGTCAAAAGTGCGCGCTTCGACGGCGGTTTCGCCGGCCTGGGTGTATTCGCGCTGGGCAATCGCGTAGATCGTCGCTTCCAGCGGCGGCATCACCGCATGGGTGCCGGGGCCAAGCGGATCGAGCAGTTCGCCACGGAGTGGGTCGAAGACGACGGCGATCTCGAACGGCTGCACAACCAATGTGCCAGCTTCCTGGGCGATCACTTCGCGTGCTTCGGTGGGTTCTTCGCGCTCCCCTTCCTGCGTGAGCGCCAACGACGGCACCAGCAGCCCCGCGATCAGCAGCACCACGATCAAGATGAGTCGTTTGGACATCGAATCATTCTCCTGAATTTGCTCAATTTTGTGGACAACTTCCGCTTACAGCTTAACGCAGATTCTGCCGCCGGGCACAAAAAAAACGCAGCGCCGCCGGGCGACACTGCGTTTCGTCTCACTTATTTATAGGATCAGGCTGCGGGGATCAGGCCCCGGCGGTTTCGGCCCGGCGCGGACGCCAGAACAGCACAAACACCGGGTTATCGCCCGATTGCAGGTGATCCAGGAAGCTGACCAGCAGGAAGCCAACCAGCGCCAGCGCCAACCCCAGCGCGATCCGCTCTGGCTCGAAGCCGGGGATCGCATTGGCACCGACAATCGGCGGGTCGGCCAGTGGGTCACCTTCCCAGATCTTGCGCAGCGAGCCGATCATGAAGCCGACCAGCACCGCGACGGTCACAGCGTAGTAGCGGCGCAGCAAAAAGCTGAGCACCCGCGAAAAGATCACGATGCCGACCGCCGCGCCCAGCGCCACCGTCGCCAGACTGACGACATCGAAGCTGCGTACCGCGCCCAGCACAAACGCATATTGCCCCAGAATCAGCAGCATAAACGACCCGGAGATGCCCGGCAGAATCATGGCGGTGATGGCGATCATGCCGCTGATGAACAGAATTGGCGGCGAGTGATCGGCGTCTTGCAGCGGGTTGAGGCCCACCAGCAGAAACGCGAACACGCCCCCCGCGATCAGCGCGACGAGGGTGTTGGGCCGCCAGGAAATTTTGGTGCCGATGGCGAGGATGGACGCCAGGATCAAGCCGCCGAAGAACGCGAACACCAACGGCGACGCCGCCGGATCTTCGAGTGCGGCCCCCAGCACGTTCGAGAGCGCGAAGATCGCCGTCAGCAGGCCGACCCCAAGCGCGATCAGGAACGTGAACGGGATGTGATCGAACAATGCGCGGAACTTCAGGCCGATGGCCAGCCGAATCGCGTCGAGGTTGAACGACTTGATCGCGTTGATCAGCGTTTCGTAGATGCCCAGGATAAACGCCATTGTGCCGCCAGAGACGCCGGGCACAATATCGGCAGACCCCATCGCAAACCCGGTGCCCAGCAGCCGCAGGTAGTCGCCGACGCTGCGCGGGCGGCTGTAATCACGGTGTTCCAGCGTGAGATCTGTATGATCCGTATGATCTGTGTGATCCGTATGATCAACTTGCGCCATGAGTGGTTTCTCGCTCCCCAAGCTGTGCAAACACAGGATGAATAGTGGTAACTTTGCCGCATTGTATCATGCAAGCAAAAGCCGGGGGCGTCAAGCCAGGGCTAGCGCATCAAAATCATCCAGGCGGCTTCTGGGCAATCCCCCCTTGTGCCCCCGCGCCACAAGCTACCGGCGACCGCGCCTGCGGCGCTGGGCGAGCGAACGAGGGAACGCGGCGGTGAGTGCCTGCGAGCAGCATGGGTGATTTCAGTGCAATCGCCCTAGCACACACATACGCCAATGTTGGCAACACGAGTCTCGCCTTGCTATAGTTTGGCGCATCGTGCGTCTGCACTATCAAATGGAGAGATCCGCTTATGCGCCTTATTATGCACCTCATGCACCGACTGCGTTTTACCCTGCTGATCCTGCTGGCGCTGCTGATCGCTGGCTGCGGCGTGCTCCTGCGCGAACCGGGGGCCATCGAACCCATCACCAGCGTTGGCGTTGGCGAAGGCCGCACCTTCTACGAATCGCTTGACCTGAGCACGCCCGAAACCGCCGCCGCGACATTCGTCGCCGCGTTCCAGCGCAACGACTTCATGACCGTGTATCTGGTGTTGAGTTACGACGCACAGTTCGAATTTCAACGGTCTGTCGCGTTGTTCAGGTATGACGACTTCATCCGCCTGCCCGAAACTGAGGACGGCGAACGCCCCGCTTACTTTGACGAGATTCCCGTGTTCGGGACAGGGTTGGGCCGCGCGGTCAACGAGCACAGCCCCGCCGAGGCGTGGTATGTGTTCGATGGGCTGATGCTGGTGGCGGCGGAAAACGATGCCCTGCCGATTGATCTCACCGGCGGCGTCGCGTTCGGGTCACGGCGCTCAGCAATCGCGGTGCCCCGGTCGGGCGATGACCTGCCCGCCGTTGATGTGGCCGCGCGGGTGGAAGGCATCGACGGGGACGTGATCTTCCGCATGACGCAATCAATGAGCGGGCGCTGGCGCGTCTTCCAGGTGATCGTGCCGGGTGGGAATGAGGAACGCATCCCCTGGAGCGTGGTCACCCCGCCGGAAGCCGAATAAACGTTCGCAGGGTCAACTGATCAACCGAGGATCAAGCAAGGATCAAGCGCCGTGACGACACAGCAGCACAACAAACAGATCGTGTGGACGTATTATCAACAGTTAACAGGTGCCAGCCCCGACGTGGCAGCGCTGGCACGCGAAGCGCTTCACCCGGAGGTGGTGTGGCACGGCCCACACCCGATCAACACGCTGACCGGGGCCGACGCCGTGATCGACGGGTTCTGGCGTCCGCTGCTGCACAGCGTCCCCGATGCCCGCCGCGACACGCAGATCTTTTTCGCGGGGCAGTCGCACGGCGCTGCGTGGGTGACGGGTTACGGTTACTTCACCGGCACCTTCGCGGCGGATTGGCTGGGCATCCCGGCGACGGGGCAGCCCATCGCCATCCGTTTCGGCGAGGTCTGCCGGATGGTGGACGGCAAGATCGCCGCGATCTACACGATCCTCGATCTGCTGGACGTGATGCGGCAGGCGGGCTATCGCGTGCTGCCGCCGAGTCGCGGCGCAGAGCTGATCGCGCCAGAGCCACGCACCGGGGACGGTGTGCTGCTCGATCCGCAGGCTGAGGCCGAAACGCAGCGCAGCTACGATCTGGTGTATGCGATGCTGTTCGACGGCCTCAACAATTTTGATCAGGCGGACAAAGCCAGCATGGGGATGCGCCGCTACTGGGACGCGCAGATGTGCTGGTATGGGCCGTGCGGCATCGGCGCGATGCATGACTTGGGCGGGTTCGAGCAGGCGCATCAACTGCCCTTTTTGAACGCCTTCCCAGATCGCAAGGCGACCGATCAGGAGGCGCTGTTTGCCGAGGGCAGCTACGTCGTTGCGGCGGGGTTTCCGGGCGTGATCGCCACGCACACAGGCGAGTATCTGGGTGTGGCGGCCAGCGGCCAGCGCGTGGCGATGCGCGTGATGGATTGGTGGCGGCGCGACGGCGATCTTTTGGTTGAAAACTGGGTACTCATTGATATGATCGATGTAATCCGGCAGTGCGGCGTTGATCTGCTGGCGCGGCTGCGGGATCAGTTGACTTCAGCAGATGCATAAGCGATAAGATCGCAAGACGATCATGAGCAACCAGCAGAATAAACAGTATTTTTGGGAGTTCTGGCAGGCGCTGCCAGCGACCACCGCCGATACGTCCGCCCACGCCGCGCAACTGTATCTGCACGATGATTTCGTGTGGCACGGCCCGCAGCCGATCAATACGCTGGCCGGGCTGGAGACGTTCATCGCCGCCTTCTGGCAGCCGCTCAAGCACTCCTTCCCCGACGTGCAGCGGCAAACCCAGATCCTGTTTGGCGGCGACTTCAACGATTACGAGTGGGTGTGCGCGACGGGCTACTTCAGCGGCACCTTCGCGCACGCTTGGCTCGGCATCCCCGCCACCGGCCAGCCGACCCACATCCGCTTCGGCGATTTCTGGCGCTTCGAAGGCGGCAAGATCCGCGAGTGCTATATGATCCTCGATGTGCCGGACGTGATGCGGCAGGCGGGCTATCAACTGCTGACGGGTTACGGCGGCGCGGAAGGCTTGGTGCCGGGGCCGCGCGCCGCCGACGGCATCCTCCTGGAGCCGCAGGCCGAAGCCGAGTCGATCAAGACGCTCCAACTGGTCGAGTCGATGATCTACGGGCTGATGCTGTACGACGGCCAATCGCTGAGCAGCATGGGCATGACCCGCTACTGGAGTCCGCAGATGTGTTGGTACGGGCCGTCGGGCATTGGCCGCTGCGCCAGCCTGAAGGAGTTCGAGGATTTTCATCAAGCGCCGTTTCTGAGCGCCTTCCCCGACCGCAAAGGTGGCTTCCACGCCGCCCGGCTCAGTGAGGGGCTGTACGCCGCCTCGACGGGCTGGCCCAGCCTGCGCGCCACGCACATGCGCCCCTACCTGGGCATCGCGGCCACCCACCGCCCCATCGCCATGCGCGTGATGGACTGGTGGAAGCGCGACGGCGACCACCTCGTCGAAAATTGGGTGTTCATCGACTTGATCGACCTGTGCTTGCAGTTCGGCGTCGATCTGTTCGCCGAGCTGCGCCAGCGCGTCGCCGCCCACTCCACCCCCTGATCCATCGCTGATCCATCACTGATCCGCTGCTAACCCCGCCGCCCCCGCCGATCCCCCGGATCGTTGGGGGTGGCCGCCCCGCTGATCTGTGCTATCGTCTGTGCAATAATGACGCTTACGGAGGCAGCCGGACATGGAAGATCGTTGGGAAGAAATCAAGGAACTCCACCGGGATCGCGATAACCGCTTCTTCTACGGGGCGCTGCTGGGCGGCATCGTCGTCGCGATCCTCATTTTCGGTGGCGGGGCGCTGTTCGGCGTGGGCCGCCCGTATGAACCGGAGGGTTACGCCACCAACCTCTACACCGAATTCATCAGCATCGCCGTGACCCTCTTCATCCTCGACACCCTCAACCGCCGCCGCGACGATCAGCGCCGCGAACGAGAGTTGAGAGAACGGCTGGTGCGTGAAGCGCGCAGCACAGCGAATGATGTTGCCAAGCACGCGGTGCACGAACTCCGCGAGCATGGCTGGCTCGAAGGTGAGGATGGGTTGCTACGCGGGGCGGACTTGATTGGGGCCAATCTGGGCGGGGCGAACTTGCGGTGGGCCAATCTGGACGGGGCGGACTTGTGGAGGGCCAATCTGGGCC
>JAADYY010000688.1 GCA_010092805.1 Chloroflexota bacterium
CTAGCTTTTCGGCGTGTTCGTCAGATCAGGTTGGCGCGAACATCAGACCGTATCCAAGCGATAGCCCACGCCCCACACCGTCTCGATGCTCGGCGTCATCCCTTTGAGCTTGTGCCGCAAGTGCGCGATATGGACATCGACCGTGCGCGTCTCCCCGGCGAAGTCATAGCCCCACACCACATTCAGCAGCTTTTCGCGCGTGAAGACCATGCCTTTGTTTTCGACCAGCGTCAGCAGCAGGTCGAATTCCTTCAGGCGCAGCTCGACCGTCCGCTCATCGATTTTGACCAGCCGCCGATCCGGGTAGATCGCCAGGTTGCCCAGCATGATCTCGGTTTCGGTGGGGGCCGCGGTGGGCCGCCGTTCGGTGCGCCGCAGAATCGCGCGGATGCGGGCCACCAGCTCGCGCGGGTTGAACGGCTTGGTGAGGTAATCATCTGCACCCAACTCCAGCCCCACAATCCGGTCGATTTCGTCACCCCGCGCCGTCAGCATGATGATCGGCACGTCCGATTCAGCGCGCACCCGGCGGCAGATCTCCCAGCCGTCCATGCTCGGCAGCATCAGATCAAGCACAACGAGATTCGGCGTCTCCTTCAAGATTCGATCCAGCGCCACCGCGCCATCCGTCGCGCTGGTGATCGCGAAGCCTTCTTGCTGCAAATACATCGCGGCCAAGTCGATGATGTGCTGCTCGTCATCGACAATCAGAATCGTCTCTGGCAATTTTCCCCGTCCTTCCAGCGCGTCATCGCTATTGTGTCATCAAGCGTGTGATCAATGTGTGCGCAGCACGTAAACCCAGTGTAAATTGATCACGCTGTGCCTGGATCGTCGTCTGCGGGGTCCGTTTGATCCGGCGGCGCTGCATCCTCAAGCACGGTGACGTTCAGCTTGTCGATGCGGTTGCCGTCCATATCGACCACCTCGATTTGCAAACGGCCCCAGCGGATCGTCTCGCCGACCTGCGGGATGTGGCCCGCTTGCATCAGCACGAACCCGGCCAGCGTCTCGAAGCCCTCGCCCGGCAGGGCCTCGACCTCGAAACGGTCGGCAAATTCGTCAATCGGCAGCAGCCCATCCACCAGCCACGAACCATCCGCGCGCTGTGTTATCTGCGGGCGTTCGATGTCGCCGACAATCGCTTCGAGAATGTCCTGGATCGTCACCAGCCCTTCGATGCCGCCGTATTCGTTGATCACAAAGGCGATGTGCATGGCCGTCTCGCGGAACAGTTCCAGCAGCCGCGACGCGCTCATGCTTTCGGGCACCAGCAGCGGCTCGATCATCGTGGCGCGCAGGTCGAAGGGTTCCCCGGCCAGCAGCCGCGACAGCAGATCTTTGGTGCGCAGCAGCCCCACGACCTTATCCAGGTCGCCGTCGGCGACCGGCAGCCGCGAGTACGGCGAATTGATGATGATCTGCTGGTTTTCAGCGTCGGGATCTTCCAGGTTGAGCCAGCTCACCTCGGTGCGCGGGGTCATCAGGGTGCTCACACGGCGGTTGCCCAGCCGGAAGATCCCCTCCACCATGTCTTGATCGGTGGCGCGGAACACCCCCGCTTCGATGCCCTGCTCGATCATCACGCTGATCTCTTCGGGCGTGACGGGCGGCTCAGCCGACTCGCGGCTGCGCAGCAGCCACAACACCCCATTCGTCGAGGCGCTCAGCACCCGCACCACCGGGCCGGTGATGCGCGCCAGCATCTGCATGGGGCGGGCAATCGCCGAGGCGATCCGCTCCGGCGCTTGAATCGCCAGCCGCTTGGGCACCAACTCCCCGATGATCAACGAGAGATAGGTCGTCAGCAGCACGATCAGGCCGAAGCCGACGGCTTCAGCGTAAGGGGCCAGCGGCGTATCGACCAGCAGCGCTGCAATTTGCCCGGCGAGGGTTGCGCCGCCAAACGCCCCGGTCAAAATGCCGATCAGCGTGATGCCGATCTGGACGGTCGCCAGAAACCGTGTGGGATCTTCGGAGAGGTCGAGCGCGGCCTGCGCCCCGGCGTCGCCGCCTTCGGCCAGTTGCTGTAAGCGCGCCCGCCGCGCCGCGATCACAGCGGCTTCGGACATGGCAAACACGCCGTTGAGCACGATTAACAGAATGATGATCAGCAGTTCCATAGTAGCAAGCGGCGGCGCGGGTCACAGCGACCCTGACGCGCCGTTGACCTCCTTTGTCGGTGGGTGGGGGCGAAATGATGGCAGCGCACTGCCGCCGGTGCCTCGGTTCAGCGCGTCCAGCGCATGTGCAGCAGATCGCGCTTCTGCACAAAATTATACTGCGCCAACAGCGCGTTGGTGATCGTTTCGTCGGCGGGGTGCTCAATGGTGAGCGCCGAGCGCTGCCCGTAGCGCCGCACCGCCAGGTTGAGCAGCGCGTGATCGTACAGCCCGGTGTAATCCGGCGCGGTCAACAGCGTGAGCTGCGTGCTGCTGACCGCAAAACCCGTCTCAATCCACAGCGACGCCAGCAGCGCGGATTTCGGCGCGTGATCGTCGGCGCGGATGATCAGACGTTCGCGGCTGCGCAAATTCAGGTTGTCATTGAGCGCCGCCCACCCAGACTGGCGGAACAATTTCGGGTGCAGCGGGCGCAGCCAGCCCATCCCCCCAGCCTCGGCGGTGCGCACCTGCTGCGCCAGCGCATATTCAGCCCGCCACTCCCCGGCCCGCCGCCGCGTGATAAACACGCTGCCCGCGTCGATGGGGCGCGGCAGGTGCCGTGAACTTGCACGCCGCCAATGCAGCCAGCGCCGCTCGGCAAGGAAGCCGAAACCGCGGTAGAGGTGCTGCGCGGCGGGGTTGTGCGCTTCCACTTGCAGCACGGCGTGTGCCGGGCCGCGTTTGCCCCGGCTGCGCGCGCTGATCGCGTCCATGCTCGCAGCCATCAACTGCCGGGCGATCCCGCGCCGCCGGTATTCGGGGTGGACGGCGACATTGGCGATGATCCAGGCGTGGCCCAACTCGCGCGGCCACTGCGCCGCCTGATAGATTGAGATGTTGCCAACCAGTTTGCCTTCGGCAACCCACACATAGCCCAGGCTGACCCCCTGCACCAGGTCGTTCATGCCTATGATCATCGAGAGGCCCGGCCCCATCCGGCTGAGGTAGCGCATCTCGCGGATGGCCGCGCGCCCGCTGTTGTCCATGCTGTCGGCGAAGACCAGCTCGATCAGGTCGGCCAGCGGGGCGAGATCAGTCTTGAGGTTGACAGGCCGCAGCCCGTCGCCAGCTACGGCTGGCTGTTTGCGGACACTCAGGCTAACCACAGCTAAATTACCCTCTTAACATTTTAGATCTAGCGTAACGGCTGCCCTGGGCATTGTCAAGCGGGCACTCTGGCCGGGTGCATTCGGAAATGGGGGGCGAATAGAGCCGATGGCTGTTTGGCCCTCACCCCGGCGCTCCGCGCCACCCCGCTCCCACAGCTTCGCGGGGAGAGGGGTTAATACGCTTTGTATATATCTATTTATCTAGCGACTTTGCCAGACGCAGTGCCTCCCC
>JAADYY010000689.1 GCA_010092805.1 Chloroflexota bacterium
GTCCATTCTTACGGCGCAAAATCTGAGCAAGGAATTCGGCCCGGAGGAGATCTTCAGCGGCGTCACCGTCGAGATCCCGCATAAAGCGCGAATCGCGCTGGTGGGGCCGAACGGCGCGGGCAAGCCGCCGCTGCTCAACCTGCTGATTGGGCTGGATGTACCCAACGAGGGGGCAGTCCACCGTTCGCGCAACCTGCGGATCGGCTTTTTGCCGCAGCGGCCCGAACTGCACGGCGCGCATACGCTGTGGGAAGAGCAGCTCAGCGCCTTTGCTGATCTGCGGGCGCAGGAAGCCAAACTCAACGCCCTTGAACAGGATCTCACCGACCCAGACAAGCACGACGCGGCGCTCGCGGAATATGGTGAGCTGCAAGAACGCTTCGAACTGGCCGGCGGCTACACCTACGAACAGCGCATCCGCACGGTGCTGCAAGGGCTGGGCTTCAAGCCGGAAGATGATCACACGCCACTGAGCCAGCTTTCCGGCGGCCAAAAGACGCGGGCGCTGCTGGCGCGGCTGCTGCTCGAAGCGCCGGATCTGCTGGCGCTGGACGAGCCGACCAACCATCTTGATATTCAGGCGGTCGAATGGCTGGAAGGTTACCTGGGCGAATTCCCCGGCGCGGTGCTGGTCGTCAGCCATGACCGCTACTTCATGGACGCGGTCGCTGCGGTGATCTGGGAGTTGGATTTCGGCACCCTGGAGACGTATCGCGGCAACTACAGCCACTACGTCGAGCAGCGCGAGGAGCGTCATGCCCGCCTGCTCAAAGAATTCGAGGCGCAGCAGGAATTCATCGCCAAAGAAGAAGAATACATCCGCCGCAATATGGCCGGGCAGAACACTCGGCAGGCGCAGGGGCGGCTCAAGCGGTTGAATCGGCTCAAGCGCGACAAACTGACCGCCAAACCGCGCCGCCGTCAGTCGATGCATCTGCGGATGGGCGCTAATCTTCGCAGCGGCGACAAAGTGCTGATGACGCAGGATCTGTCCGTTGGCTACGCGGATGCACCTGCCCCGCTGTTCGAAGCGCCGGACATCACGCTGTGGCGCGGCGAGGTCGCGGCGCTGATTGGGCCGAACGGCGCGGGCAAAAGCACGTTCGTCAAAACAGCCATCGGGGCGCTGACGCCGCTCGCCGGTGACGTGAAGCTGGGCGCGTCGGTCAAGGTCGGCTACTTCGCACAGGCGCACGAGTCGCTCAACCCGAAAAACAGCATCATTGACGAAATCACCGCCGCTCACCCCATGCAGATCAGCGAAGCGCGCGATTATCTGGCGCAGTTCTTGTTTCAGGGCGACGATGTGTTCCGCAACATCGAGACGCTCTCCGGCGGCGAGCGGGGGCGTGTGGCGCTGGCGAAATTGGCGCTGACGGGCGCGAATCTGCTGCTGCTGGACGAGCCGACCAACCATCTCGACATCGCCAGCCAGGAGATCCTGCAAAATGTGCTGGCGGATTTCAAAGGCACGATCCTGATCGTCAGCCACGACCGCTACTTGATCGACGCGCTGGCGACGCAGATCTGGGCGGTGCAGCCCGGCAACTTGACGGTGTTCGAGGGGCCGTACAAGGAGTATCTGGCGGCGCGTGATCAAGCGCGGGCGGCGCAGGCCGAAGCTGAGCAGGCGGCCAACGCCCCAGCCGAAGCGCAAACCAACGGCTCGAACGGGGCGCAGGCAGCGCGCAAACACAGCCTGACGCCATATAAGTTGCAAAAGCGCATCGCGGAGCTGGAGGCGCAGATCGAGACGCATGAAGCGGCGCTGGAGTCGATCACAGCCGAACTCGGTACAGCCAGTGCGTCCGGTGACGCCGCCCGCGTGCGCGAACTCGGCGAGGCGTACACCGCCGCCGAAAATGATCTGCACGCCGCGATGGCTGAATGGGAAGCGCTGGTTGATGAACACTGAATAACGCGGTGGATCATTGGGTAATCGTCGGTTGAGATCACGCGGAGATCTTTACGGAGTTTACGATTCGGGTTAGGATCGCAGCGCAACATGATTCGTAATCTACCGTAATGCAAAGATTCGATGGAGGCCCAACGATGATCCGTAAATTGCTGATGTGCATGACGCTGCTGCTGATCCTGGCGGCAGCGAGCGTGACCGCCGCGCAAGATCCCGCTATTCCCACGCCCGCGCCCATTCAACCCGCGACACCTGAGGCCGACGACTCACGGCTGGCTGTCTGCGTCGCGCCGATGCTGCCCGGCTTTGTGCCCTACACCGTCCGTGAAGGCGACACCCTCCCCGTTCTGTTGGTGGGGGTTGCCAACGTGACAGCGACCCAACTCGCGTCGCTCAATTGCCTGGACGATCCGTATGCCCTGCCTGTCGGCGCGACGATCTGGCTGCCGGAAGAAGCGCTGGTCGTCAGCGGCGGCCTGACCGAAGCGCCGGAGGACACATCGGCTCCGAGGGGCAGCACCATCGACCCAGAAAGCTCCACCCCGCAGACCTTCACCGCCACCAACGAAGCGGGCATCCGCTTTGACTTGAGCACGCTCGAAAACCCGGCGTATTTTTATGCCTGCGGCTCTCTGAACGGCGATTGCACCCGCCCGGACAACGCCATGCTGATCGAGGGGCCGAGCGCTGTGGTGATCGGCGCGTTTCAATACGCCGGGATCTACCGCTACCGCCTCGAAACGCCGCGCGACGACACCAATACCATCGCGGAAATGCGTGTGGCGGTGACCTGCACGCACGAATGGCTTGGCGATGTCGGCGACCTGTGCCCCGATGAAGCGGCGCGTGTGGTGTTCGCGGCGTTCCAGCCGTTCGAGAATGGCGCGATGATCTGGTTTTCGGATACGCAGTTGGTCTACGTCATGACATCGGATGATGGGGCTGTGCGGCTGTACGAGGATAATTTCGCCGAGGGCCAACCCGACCCGACCGCCGAAGCGCCGGCTGAACGCTTCACGCCGGCGCGCGGCTTCGGGCACATCTGGGCCGGGCTGGGCGGCGCTGAGGCCAGCGGCTTGGGCTGGGGCCTGGCACCAGAGGTCGGCTACGATGCGCTGCGGCAGGCGGCGGGCACCGTCACCTACACTACATTTGTCACCGGGCCAGATGAGCAGGTCTACGCGATCACGCTCGTGCCCGGCGAAGCGACCGGCTTCTGGACACTCCTCGAAAGCTAGCCGCCACACTGCTCCCGGCACAAAATCGCGTGATTCGTGTGCCGGGAGCGCGCCCGCTCAAGAATCCCGCGCCGCCATCAACTCCTCAATCGTCTTGCCCTCACAATCGAGGCCCGTTTCCTCGAATTGGCGGCGGTACAGATGCGCGTAGAGCCCGTCCTGCTCCAGCAGCGCATCGTGGTTGCCATCTTCGATCACCTGGCCGTGATCCATCACCAGAATCCGGTCGGCGTCA
>JAADYY010000690.1 GCA_010092805.1 Chloroflexota bacterium
CTGGATACATAAGGCACGCAGCGTCACCCTTCGCGTCGGTGAACTGACAGTCTGCGCGGTGATGACGGCAGGTGTGAGCAATGCTGTTGCCGCTGGGCTAAATGAACCACAGTCCGTTCAGGCAGGGACAATCAATATTGTTATCCTGGTTGATGGCAATTTGTCTCCGGCGGCGATGGTTAACGCGATGATGACGATCACCGAGGCGAAAACGGCAGAATTGATGAATCGTGGGGTACAGACATCAGAAGGCTACCCAGCGACGGGCACATCCACCGACGCGGTGGTGCTGGCCTGCACCGGACGCGGTAAGGAACACATCTACGGCGGTCCCGCTACCGCCGTTGGCTACTTAATTGGACGCTGTGTACGCGCGTGTCTGGAGTTGGCGTTGGATGCGACGTAAACTGCTGATCGCCGCGCTAATGCTTGATTTGGTCATCGGTGATCCACCTAACCGCTGGCATCCGGTCGCGTGGATGGGGTCGGTCATCTATCGGCTGCGCAAGCAAGCCCCGGAGCAAGGCAAATTCATCTATGGTGGGATGATCGCCTGGGGTGGTGGCCTGATTGTATGGGGGCTGGCATGGAGTATACTGCGGCTCACAAATCGACTGCCTGCGCCGCTTAATTGGCTGGTTCGAGCATGGCTGCTCAAGACGCCGATCTCATTGCATGGCCTGAATAACGCTGCCCATGAAGTCGAAACGGCACTGTGGGAAGATGATTTGACGGAAGCCCGCCGCCTGTTGAGCTGGCATCTCGTCAGCCGCGACACCTCGCAGTTAGACGCATCGCAGGTTGCAGCCGCAGCCATCGAATCGGTTGCGGAGAATACGTCGGATGGCATCATCGCCTCACTGTTCTGGTATGGGGTCGGCGGGGTCCCGGCGGCGCTGACCTACCGTTACCTGCAAACCTGCGACTCGATCCTGGGCTACCGGGATGCCGAACGCGAATGGCTGGGCAAAATATCGGCACGCACCGATGACCTCCTCAACCTGATTCCGGCGCGAGTGACGGCGCTCTGTATCGTTATGTTGCGTCCGCGTGGGTGGCATGTCTGGCGGCGTGATGCTCATTTGACCGCCAGCCCAAACGCGGGCCATCCGATGAGCGCGATGGCAGGTGCATTCGACGTGGAACTCGAAAAAGTCAATCATTATCGGCTCAATCCAGGAGCTAGAGCGCCTAAAACCGATGATGTTCGCCACGCCCGCCGCCTGATGTTCGGCGCGGTCGGGCTGTTTATAATGGCACTTATTGTCACATTGAGGGAGCGATGATCCAACCGAAACCTGAAATCACCAATATCACACCCACGTATCATGGTGCGTTTGACTACGACGAACTGCGGCAGCTTGGCTACTCACCAGATGAGGTCATTGACTTCAGCGTCAACAGCAACCCGTATGGCCCGCCGCCCGGTGTGCGCGAAGCCATTGCCCGCGTGCCGCTGGATCGCTACCCCGACCGGGAGTGCATCGCCCTGCGCGAAAAACTGGCAGCACAGCACCATGTAGAGATTGAGAACATTGTGGTCGGCAACGGCACAGCGGAACTGCTGCTTTTGATTGCACTTACTTTTCTGCACCCTGGTGATCATGTCATCATTCCTGACGTAACTTTCTCTGAGTACGAACGAGTCGCCAGCATTGCAGGCGCGGCGGTTCAATCGCTGACATGGACGCCGGAAAATGGACATTCTTTTTTCGATCCGCAGGTTCAGATGCGGGATGCAGCGGCCCGGTTTGCAGGGGTGAGGCTTGTATTCCTATGCAATCCCAACAACCCAGATGGTACGCATTTACCTGCAAGCTGGATTATCGAACACTGGCTGGCGAAACACCCGGAGACACTGTTTGTTATCGATGAAGCCTATGCCAATTTCCTGCTTGAGCCGGAATCTGCCATTGAGCAGATGCCACCGAATCTGCTTGCCGTGCGTTCTCTGACGAAAGACTATGCCCTTGCGGGACTGCGGCTCGGCTATGCGGTCGCCCATCCTGAGATAATCGAAGCCGTATGTCGTGTTCGCCCGGCGTGGAATGTCAACGGGCTGGCACAGGCGGCGGGGCTGGCTGTGTTGGATCAGGATTGTTGGTTGCGTGAGACGGTTCATCAACTGCACGACGATAAACGCCAACTGGTCACCGGATTACGTTCGCTTGGCTTAGAACCGCTGCCATCGAGCGTGCACTACTTCCTTGTCAATGTGGGCGATGGTGCCGCCTTTCGCACGAAACTGCTCAAGCACAAAATCATGGTGCGCGATTGTGCGTCGTTTGGCTTGCCGGAGTATGTGCGTATCGCCACGCGCACGCCGGAAGACAACGCGAAATTGCTGGCGGCAGTGGAAATGATACGCGCATGATGACCCTCTGGCTCGTCCGGCATGGACAAACAGACTGGAACGCCCAGAAACGCTATCAGGGCCATAGTGACATTCCCCTGAACGAAGCCGGAACCAAACAGGCACAACAGATCGCGCAACGGCTAGCCTCTGAGCGACTCCACGCAATCATCAGTAGTGATTCACAGCGCACGATGCAGACTGCCGACGCGATTGCCTGTCACCACAACCTAGCCGTACAGTTGGAGCCGCGTCTGCGCGAATCGAATTTCGGCGTGTTTGAAGGGCTGCGGTATAAGGATGTGATCAACCAGCACAAGCTGATGGCAGAAGCCTGGTTCACAGACCCGGAAAATCCACCAGAAGGGGGCGAGAAACTGAGTGAGGTCGCGGCACGCGTGAGTGCAGCGATAGCTACGCTCATCTCACAGTTTGCGAGCAATAAGCGTCTGGTGCTGGTCGGGCATGACGGGTCACTGCGCTTGTTGTTGTGTCATCTGCTGGAGATGCCCATGACCCAATACTGGCGCTTCAACCTGGATCCCTGTTCATTGACGCGAGTGAATGTCTACCCCGGTGGAGCGATCCTCGTTCGCCTGAATGATGTCAGTCACCTGGAGACTACCTGATGACCGCGAAGACCCTGATGGTGCTGGGTACCATGTCCTCCGCTGGCAAAAGCACGCTGGTGACTGGATTGTGTCGCGTGTTTGCCCGGCGTGGCGTGCGCGTCGCGCCGTTCAAAGCGCAGAACATGAGCAACAACGCGGCGGTCTGCGCGAACGGCGGCGAGATCGGACGAGCGCAGTACACTCAGGCACTCGCGGCAGGGATTGAGCCAACCGTGCAGATGAACCCGGTGTTGCTCAAACCGGAAGCCGACATGCGCTCACAGGTCATCGTCAACGGGCGAGTGTGGGAAACA
>JAADYY010000151.1 GCA_010092805.1 Chloroflexota bacterium
AGCCTGGCGTGTACCGCGCAGAACGCTGTGCGCCGCGCAAGCTTTGAATTCGGCGAAACCGTCGGCGTCGTGGGGCTAGGCATCCTGGGTCAATTGGCTACGCAGTATCTCGCTGCCGCCGGGGCGCGCCAGATCATCGTGATCGACCCCGCCGCGAGTCGCATCGCACTCGCACGGAAGCATGGCGCAACGCATACGCTCCAAATGGGGGTAGGTGAGGCCATTGAGCCGGTGCGCGACCTGACCAACGGTGAAATGCTGGACCTTGTCCTGGATGTGAGCGGGCACCCGTCCACACTCGCGCCCTCGATTCAACTGGTGCGGCGGCTTGGGCGGGTGGTGCTGCTGGGCGATACGCCCGTGCCAACCCAACAGTATCTCGGCCCCGGCGTCGTGAGCAATTCGGTCGCCATTCTCGGCATTCACGGCTACGCGATCCCTGAAAAAACGACCGCTTTCACCCCCTGGAGCGCCGAGACGATGAGCCGCCTGTTCTTCGATTATCTGGCGAACGGAAAAATGAACGTCGCGGATCTGGTTACCCATCGCCATTCGCCGCTCGAAGCGCCCGATGTTTACTTGGAGCTGCTGGAAGATCGCACAGGGGCGCTAGGTGTCATCCTCGATTGGGAGCACCTGGCAGATTGATCTCGTCCGTACTCGCCCGCGAGTTGGCGTCAGATTTCCAGCGCACTTATTTTGCATCCGGCACCACAGCCCCTGGGCTTCAGGAGGAACACATCAATCGATGAAAACACGGCCACTCAACCGCAACTGGCAGTTCAAAAAAGTGGACGATTCAGCGTTTTTGCCAGCAACCGTACCCGGCGCAGTTCACCTCGATTTGCTGGCGAATGAGCGCCTCGCAGACCCGTTCTTTCGTGACAACGAGAAGGAGCAGTATTGGGTGGGGGAAACCGACTGGCATTACCGGACAACCTTTACCCTGACCCCCGCCGATTTGCAGCACCAGCGCATCGCCCTGACATGTTACGGCCTGGATACATTGACGACGCTCACGCTGAATGGCGTTCAGGTTGGCGCGGCGGACAATATGTACCGCACCTGGACGTTCGATGTAAAGCCGGTTTTGCGTGAGGGAGAAAACACGCTCGATGTGGTGTTCGCCGCACCGATGCCCTACGTACGTCAAGCCGATGAAGTACGCGGGAAGCTGCCCACTTGGAGCGTAGGGGATCATCGGCTGAATGCCGGGTCATATCTGCGCAAGCAGCCGTCAAATTTCGGCTGGGATTGGGGGCCGCAGTTCGTGACAAGCGGCATCTGGCGCGCTATTGAGCTGCAAATGTTTAATGCCGCTCGGATCAACGACGTGTATATCGCGCAGGATCACGCCGTTGATCAGCGGGTTACGCTAGAGGTAGCCGTCGATATTGAGTACATTGCCGAGGATGTCACCTTCGTGACTGAAGTCACGCTCACGCGCGGTGAGCGGCAGGTTCTCACGCAGCAATTTGAGCCAGATCAGCCGATGCAGGTCGTGATTTCGCAGCCGGAACTCTGGTACCCGAACGGCTTGGGCGAACAACCGCTGTACGCGGTTTGTGTGCGGTTGGTGGATGCGCAGGGCGTGACGCTCGACCAATGGGAGCGGCGCATCGGGCTGCGGACACTGCGCTTGATCCGCCAGCCCGATGCATGGGGTGAGTCGTTTCACTTTGAGATCAATGGGCGGCCCTTCTTTGCCAAAGGCGCAAACTGGATTCCAGCCGATCCGTTCGTGGGCCGGCTCACACGGGCAGATTATGAGCCACTCGTCGCAGATGCTGCGGCGGTCAACATGAACATGCTGCGGGTGTGGGGCGGCGGCGTGTACGAGCATGACAGCTTCTACGATTTATGCGATGAATATGGCCTGTGTGTGTGGCAGGATTTCATGTTTGCCTGCGGCACCTACCCCACCTATGACACCGAATTCATGGCGAACGTCCGCGCAGAAGCCGTCGACAATGTGCGCCGTCTGCGGCATCATGCTGCGCTGGCGCTGTGGTGCGGCAATAATGAAATTGAGCAGGGGCTTGTGGGGAACACATGGACGGACTTCACCATGAGCCTGGCGGATTACAGCAAGCTGTTTGATGACTTGCTGGGTGAGGTGGTGAAGCAGCATCACCCAGACGGGGCCTACTGGCCGGGCAGCCCACATTCGCCGTGCGGGGATCGCCTGAACTGGGAAAATCCAGCCTGTGGCGATGTGCATCTGTGGGGCGTGTGGCACGGGAACGAGCCGTTTGAATGGTACCAAACGTGCCTCCATCGCTTCGTGAGCGAGTTCGGGTTCCAGTCGTTTCCGCAGCCCAGCACCCTCTACCCCGTCCTCACAGCAGCCGATCACGACATTCACGGCCCGGTGCTGGCGTATCGGCAGCGCAGCCAGATCGGCAATGGTGCTATCGAAACGTATATGGCGGATTGGTTTCAAACGCCGAAGGATTTTGCGTCGTTTTTATGGCTCAGCCAGATTCTCCAGGGGATGGCGATGAAAATGGCCGTTGAGCATTGGCGGCGGCAGATGCCCCGCACGATGGGGACGCTGTACTGGCAGCTCAACGACATTTGGCAGGCACCAAGCTGGTCGTCCATCGAATATGGTGGGGGCTGGAAGGCGCTGCAGCACATGGCGCAGCACTTTTATGCACCAACCCTCATTTCCGGCGTGTGGCAGCCAGAGACAAACTGTGTCGAAGTGTATGTTACCAACGATCACTCCCAGGAGATCGCGGGCGAGCTGCGCTGGCAGTTGGTCAATCTGCACGGGCAGACGCTCGCAGAAGCCAGCGAACAGTACGCCGCAGCCGGAATCAGCAGCCGCAACGTGACGACACCCGACCTGAGTCAATATGTCGAAGCTCATGGCGCTGATCATCTGCTGCTGTGGCTGGAATTGCGGGCAGCAGACACGATTGTCTCATCAAACACCGTGTTGATGGCACGGCCAAGGCATCTGCAATTGCGGCAGCCAAACCTCAGTTACGAGATCCGCTGGCTCAGCGAGGAGCAAGCACAGGTGACTCTGCACAGCCAATCGCTCGCGCTTTGGGTGTGGCTGGCGTGCGGCGATCTATCCGCCAAGTTTTCGGATAACTTCTTTCATCTACTGCCGGATCAAGCCAAAGTCATTCATGCCCAGGTTCCAGCGCATGACCGTGATCGGTTTGAACAGGCACTCCATGTGTCTTCGCTGTTTGATATGGTGTAATGGTTGAAGCGATTAGGGATCACTTGTTGGCACTGCCAGCAAAGCGACCAGCAGGCCAGATTCGGTAACACGGGGTGGGGCGCTTGGCATGAGCGTTGCCATTGACTAAGGCAGCGGACGTTGTGTCGCAGCCCCACACCCTATTTGACAAATTGCGACTCTTGCTCATATAATTAGGAAATGTTTGAAAGCGCTCTCAATTATTGAAATATGAGCAAATCAACACGAAAACTCACACTTGACGACATTGGAACGTTAGCTGGTGTATCGCGTGCCACAGTCTCACGGGTTATCAACAATTATCCTCACATAGCCCCTGAGGTCCGCGAGCGCGTTCAAAATGTCATCCGGGAAACGGGATATAGCCCAAACAAGATTGCCCAATCCCTGGCTTCAAGCACATCTGGTGTGATTGGCTTGGTCATTCCCCATGTTGCAAACACGATTATGACCAATCCTTATTTTCTTCATTTGATCAATGGCATAACGAAAGCGACCAACCGGAGTGACCTAACACTGGCCCTATTTTTGTTTCATTCCCTGGCTGAAGAAGAACGTATTAATGAAACATTGATCAACACAAATCTTGTTGATGGTGTCATCCTTACCGCAGACCGCAAAGAGAACCCATTTCTTGAAAAGCTTGCCCGTAATAATACTTCTCTTGCGTATGTTGGTAAGCCAGAATCTGAAGCAAGTATCCCATACGTCAACGTCGAAAACGAAGTCGGTGGGTACATGGCAACCAATTATCTCATTGGTAAGGGTTGCCGCCGCATAGCCGCAATCATCTGCA
>JAADYY010000152.1 GCA_010092805.1 Chloroflexota bacterium
GCGTATCACGGATCTGGGTGGGGGTCAGGCTGGGGTCGGCTTGCAGCAGTTGCGCCGTCACCCCCGATACCAGCGCCGCCGCCTGCGACGACCCGATGAACGAGCCGGAATTGTCTGTATCGCCCTGGCCCAGATCAGCACCCGTCGTCGTGATGATCGCGCCCGGCGCGAAGAGATCCATAAACGAGGCCATGTTGGTGAAGCACGGCACCACATCAATCGCGGTCGTTGCGTCGAAGCAGTCGGGGAAGATGGTGAAGCCGGGGATGTCAGAATAGTTCGGGTTCGGCGGCAGGCTAGGGATCAGCGGGGGGAAGCGGCTGCCGCTGCTGGGCTGGGCATCGTTGGGCGGCACATAGGCCGAATCCCACGTCGCGCTCACCGCAATCACGTTCGAGTGGCAGGCGGGTTCGCTGGTGCTGTTGTTCAAGCCCTGATTGCCCGTTGACGAGATCAGCGTGATGCCAGCGTTGAAGGCCGCCGAGAGGGCGGTAGATGAAGCGGGAATCGCGCCGTCACACACAAACGCATACGGCAGCTTGGTGCCCAAACTCATGTTGATGATGTCGACTTGCAGCGACGCCTGATTCGCCAGAATCCAGTCGATGGCCGCCACGCGGTCGGAATTCACACCCTCGCCCGCTTCGTTGAGCACGCGGATTGGGATGATGCCGGTGTCTGGCGCGATGCCGCGCGGCGCTTGCGTGGTGCCGTCGCCCGTGATGATCCCGGCGATGCCCGTGCCATGCCCGAATTCGTCGCCGGCGTTATCGCTGGTGGCGGTGTCATTGGGGAGGCAGCTTGGCGGGTTCTGCGGGTCAGTGCCGCCCGCGCCCGTGAAGCAGCGTTCGGCGATCACACTGTTGATCAGATCCGGGTGATCGCGGCGGTAGCCCGTGTCGATGATGGCGACCCGCGCCCCCGCGCCTGTGATGCCGAGGTTGAACACGTCGTCGCTGTTGATGACATCCTGCGCTTGGACCATGCGCGGGGCAAACGCGCCATCGCGCGCTGCGTTGGGCGCTGCCGCCAACCCGACCTCCGCCGAGGGCGACTCGATGGGGTAGTCAAACGTCACTGAGCGTACATCCGGGTGCTGGCTCAGCAGCGCCAGCATCTGGCTGTCGACGCGGGCGCTCATGGCTGGCACCTGGCTGTAGCGGTGACCCATGTGGAAGATGCCCCGTGCCGTGCTGACCGCATTCAGCACGGAGTCCTGCGCATTGCGGATCATGGTGGCGCGGTCGGCGCTTGGGGCGCGCAGCCCGACTGCCGCCGGGTCGGCCAGGTCGATGATCACGCCGACGGTGTACTGCGCTTCAAGTTCAGTGATGATCGCCTGGTCGATGTGGGGGCCGAGGTTGTCCAAATCGGTTTGGGCCAGCGCCGCGCCGTTGATCAGCGAAAGCGCCAGGCCCATCAGCGCAACGGCCAGCCCAAAGCTGGCGCGCCTGCCTATGTGTAAATGTTTCCGGTGTTTCACGTAATTACTCTCCTCAAATTGACTTGCTCTACGCTGCCAAAACCGGTGCTCCGCCGCGCGGATGAAACCCTATGAGCTGCTGCAAGGCACGGCGGCGCTCACCAGAATTTGCCGATCCCTGTTATACACCGTGCGCGGCAGATTGCCGCAACGCCCACGCGTATTTGGTTGCACAGATTTTACGATTATTCGCAGAAGGGCGGTGAAATGTTACCGCCAGCGGCAATCCCGCTTGGGGATTGCCACAGCAGTGAAAGCAAAACAATGTTGCAGGCTCACTGATTCACGAGTGAGTCGCGGGCTTCACGGGCGGCGGTGAAATTCGCGTTCAGAAAAATCGCCTGGTCGAGGTTGGCAATGGCTCGGCCCGGCTCGCCCATCGCGGCGCGCGCCAGCCCAGCGTAGTAGAACGTCTCTTCGACCCATTGGCCGCCGCCGTCGTTGAGGTTGCTTTGCGCCAGCGCGATCACTTCGTCGTAGCGCGCGACGTTCAGGTACGCCTCAAACGGGCCAAACTGGTACCACATCATGCGCCAGGGCAGCCCCAGCCCACGCGCATGATCGTAGGCAGTGGCGGCCTGCTCATACATTCCCAATCCCACGAAATTCGTGCCCAGGTTGAACCAGGCATACGCATCGTTGGGGTTGGCGGTGGCTTCGGTTTGCGCCTGCGCCAGGGCATTGCGGTAATTCTGGGTTTCGTCGGCGTCCGCGCCCAGCAGCGCCAGCAGTTCGGCTTCGCGCTCGAACGGGAACAGCGGGATATACACGCGGTTGAACTGCCGCCAGAATTCGCGGATGTGCTCATAGGAGTATTCCAGGTTCGGGCCGTCGAAGCTGTCCTGGGTGATGAACACCTGCCGCGTCTCGTCGTAGCCCACCATCAGCAGATAGTGGCCCATCCAGCCGCCATCATGCGAGTCGGGGTCGTAGCCCGCTTCGATGAGCACGGGAAATTGGTTGGCGATCAGCGTTCTGAGCAGATCTTGGGTGCCGCCCTGGCGCACCAGCGCGCGCACCTGCCCATCGAGCTGGGTATTGACGTAGGCGGCCAGTTCCGACGGGCTGACATTTTTGTCTTCGCCGTTGGGCTTCAGCCAGCCCGCCGCCGGGTATTGATCAGCCTGATAGCCGAAGTAGGTGAGGCCCATCGTCAGAGTCGCCGGGCCGCAGTTGTTCCAGCCTTGATAGATGTGGGTGATCCCATCCAGCCGGTACGACACCGGGTTCTGGGTCGTCACCTGGGTCGTCTGGGCCAGCGCGCTGGCAGGCAGCAGGGCCACCAACACGATTAACCCAATGAACCAACGATGGGGACGCATCATGCGCATCAACATAGAGCCAAACACTCCCTGCGCCGCGCTTGCTTGGCGCACTCTCGATCATTTAGCAAAAGTGTTACCGCATATATTGTAGCGGAGCTTGCCCAGCGCGGCTACTCCCCCTGCCCGCCGATCTCCCAACGCTGCACACAAACCGTATCTGGCGAGGTGCCGCCCGGTGTGGCCGCACGCTACTCCATGACCTCGTTGCGTGGGGCGCGGAACTGCCGGTCGATGCGGTTCGGCAGCACATACAGCACCGGCACCAGAATATCGATGAAGATGCTCACCTCAACGCTGATGAACGAGAAAATGATGGCGATGATGTAGAGCACAGGCGGTAGCAGAATCCGGCGGATGACCGTCCGCTTGACTTCTGGATTGATGGGCGACTCAAGCAGGTGGCTGTCGCGGCTGGCGTACATCCAATGGGCGTAGAGCACCAACCCCACCGCGATCAGGTTGAGGTCGTAAAAGACGACGGCCACCTGGTCGGTGCCATAACTACTGAAGAGCGCCGCCGAAAACGGCACCAGCGACACGCACATTAAGAAGATGATGTTGATCCACATCAACGTGCGGTCGGTGCGCTTGATGAAGAAGAATTGGTTGTGGTGCGCCACCCAGAACACCCCCAAAATGATGAAGCTGATCACATAGCTGAGAATGTTGGGTATCTGGGTGAGCAGTGCCGGCAGCAGGCCACCCAGTTCGTCGGTGAGTTGCTGGGCGGGCACCACAATGTCGAAGACCAGCAGCGTCATGACGATGGCGAACACACCATCGGCCAGTGTTTCGATGCGGGCGGTGTTCAATGTCGGGATTTGCGGGGGGAGCATGTTCGGTTTCGTCATGGGGTTGGGCCTCCGTTGGGTAAGCTGGGTCGGACGAGCGTTAGGTGTGCGGCGCAGGATCGCCGGGCCAATCCCGCGTCTGCGTTGCTCATTCGATCATAGCACATCCACGCGGAAAGACGGTTGCTAAGCTGGCGGTTGAGTGCATTCGGAAATGGGGTCAATGGATCGGCTGGCTGTTTGGCCCGCATCCCCCGGCCCTTTCTCCCTCAGTCAGGGCGACGAGGAGCGAAACACGGGTTGAAGTCCCGCTCCCAGGGCCGCAGGCACGGTCGCCGGTGGCTTTTAGAGCGGGCTGTAGGGTGAGGGCCGCGTGCCTTGCTTGCCCCAGAATCCGAATGCCGCGACACTGGCTCAATACCCTTCAAAGCCACCATAGGAATCTGTTACACTAGCAGGTATATGACCTCACCCAAGAGGGAGGGTTTGGATGCGTTTTGTACTGGGTTTGCTGATCTTTGTGTTCATCACGCTGCCGCTGTTATTCGCCACCTTCACCACCGTCGCGGTGAGTACGTGGGCGTTTGACCGCGCCTTTTATGACGCCATTCTCGACGAGGCGCAGTTGTACGAGGCGCTGCTGCAAGCCGAAATCCCGCAGTATTTTTCGGAGCAGGTCTTTGTGGAAGGACGTAGCCAGAGCGTTGAAATCGACGCCGACCCGGTGGGCCGGGCGTGGGCGCTGGCGCTGCAAGAAGTGCTGACCGCTGACTATCTGCGCGGGGAGGTGAACAACGTCGTCGATGATCTGTTCGCCATCTTCGACGGCGAAGAGGTGCGCGGCTTCAGCGTCTCTATCGATCTGCGTCCGTTCAAGGAAGCGCTGGGCGGGCCACAAGGCGAGGCGTTCGCCGCGACGTTCGCCGCCAACCTGCCAGACTGCGCCCCCGGCCAAGTGCCGACGGCCAGCAACGGGCCGTTCCCCAACTGCATCGCTGCCGATACGACCGCTGCGGCAGTCGAAGCGGAGATCCGCGAAGACTTGCCCGTCTTGATCGCCGCCACCCCCGACGAACTGGTGCTGGGCGATGCCATTTCTGAGGAAGGCCTCCGGGCGGTGAGCGAAGCCTCACTGCGCGGCCTCTTCAACACGGCGCTGCTCTTCCTGCTGATCGTGGCGGCGGTGCTGTGGCTGATCAACGCGCTGATCGGCGGTGGCGGGCGGCGCGGGATCTTCCTGTGGTTGGGCGGCACCTTCGTTATCCCGGCGTCAATTGTGCTGCTGCTGGGCATTGGGCTGCTTTCGGAAGCGGTGGCGTTGGTGGTTGGCGCGGGCGCAGAAGCGACAGTCGTCGTTGGCGGCCTGGAATCCACCGAGGAATTTGCCGCCGCGCTCACGCAAATCGCGCAGACGGCGCTCCAGCGGATCGGCGGTGGGTTTGTGCTGGTTGGCGGTCTGGCGACCGGGATCAGCGTCGTCTTTCTGCTGGTGGGGCTGCTCTCAACGCGGATGCCGCCTTCAGACCCGCCGCAGGTGTACGTGCCCGCCACAAACGACGCCGCTTAGCCGGCGGTGCGTGTGCCTGTGCAGGCCGCAGCGGCAGATCTCAAGAGGTTGGTAGGGCGGTTGGCCGGGCGACGGGTGCTCGTCGCGGGCGATGTGATCCTCGACGAGTACTTGATCGGCGCAACGACGCGCCTCAGCCGGGAAGCGCCCGTCCCCGTGCTCGAATTCGAGGCGCGTCGCTTGATCGCCGGGGGGGCGGCCAACCCTGCCGCCAATATCGCGGTGTTGGGCGGGGTGGCGCTGCAAGTGGGCGTCGTTGGCGCGGATGCCGAGGCCGACGCGCTGCGCGCCACGCTCAGCGAACGCGGCATCGAGACGGGCGGCCTGTTTGTCGATCAAGCGCGCCCGACGACGGTCAAGACGCGGATTATGGCGCAGATGGGCCTGCGCTTTCCACAGCAGGTGGCGCGGCTCGACAAGATCTCGCGCGCGCCGCTTGACGCTGCCCTCACCCAGCAGATCGTTGAATTCGCCGCCGCGCAGATCACGACGATGGATGCGGTGCTGCTCTCCGATTATCAGTCCGGCTTTCTGACGCCGCCGTTGGTGGCGCAGATCTGTGCATTGGCGGCGGCGGCGGGGGTGCTCTGCACAGCGGATGCGCAGGGGCAGTTCGACAAGTACAGCGGCTTGGGCATCGTCAAGTGCAACGCCGACGAAGCCCGCGCTTACCTCAACCGTGACCTGCGCACGGACGACGATTTCGCGCAGGCCGCCGTAGATCTGCGGGCAAGGCTCGCGCTCACCGTTGGCATGGTGATCACGCGCGGCGCGGACGGCGCGACCTTTGCGACCGCCGCAGGCGAAGCCGGGCGCTCGCCCGCCCCGGCGATCACGGATGTGTTCGACACCGTCGGCGCGGGCGATACCGCCATCGCCGTGATCACGCTGGCGCTGGCCGCTGGCGCGCACTTGAGTCAAGCGGCGCTGCTGGCGAATTATGCCAGCGGGGTGGTGGTGCGGCGGGTCGGCAATTACGCGCCCACCCCTGCCGAAGTGATCGCCGCGCTTGATGGCAGCCTGCGCTGATCAGCGCCGACGGCTCACAGGTTGGCCGGCAGCGCGATCTCGTCGTACACCCACTCCCAGGCGATAGACTCAGCGTGGACGGGGGTCAGGTCGTCGCGGATGAGATTGGCCCACGTGCGGATGCTGAATTCGTTGCGGAAATCGCCGTCCGGGTAGCCGTTGAGTGTTGCGACCCACTGCTCCACGCGCGGCAGCGCCTTGCGATCCATCTTGCCGGCGAACAGCCCGATCCCGACCGGATCGATCTCCGGCAGCGCCGCCAGCACCGGGTCGAGGAACGCCATTGTTTTGGCGCGCGCCTCTGCCGTGTCCTCATGCATGGTCATGGCGACGGTGAAATACGCGACGGGCATTTGGCTGAGCGCGTCGCGGTGATCTTCCAGAAATTGCACCGCTTCGGGCAGCCACTGCCCGAAATGCACCGGACTGCCGATGACGACAGCGCTGTACGCGCTCAGGTCGGTCACCGCTTTGATGGGCAGCACATCGACAGGCAGGCCCGAACGGCGCAGCTCATCGGCGATCATCTGGGCAACTTCCAGGGTAGTGCCTCGGCGTGACGCGGCGGTGACAAGGATCGTGTTCGTCATTAGGATATTCTGTGCCTCCCTGGGCGTGTTCCAAAACGATAAAGTGATTTTGGTTTAATATATGTTGCTGTGTGCGCCGCCCTTAGTGAGCATCGTCACAGGGGGCCGCGCCCGTTGTCATGTGTCTGCTGGCCGCCGCGCCGCTCACAGCGGCAGATAACCCGCCAGCAGCGGAATCATGCTGAGCCGTTCGATCAACTCCCCGATGAAGTGATCTGGGATCAGCGGTTTGTTCAAGTAATGATGAAAGCCCGCGTCCAACACCCGCTGGTCATCACCGAGTTTGGCGTAAGCCGTCAGCGCCAACACCGGGATCGCGCGCGTGGCTTGATCCGCTTTGAGCTGGCCCAGCAGCCCCCACCCATCCAGCCGTTGGCCGTTGCAAGGTGCGGGTTGATCATCCTCAAACACCAGCCCCGTAATGATCAAGCGGGGCCGCGTGGCGCTGGCCAACGCCAACCCCATTTCCGCACACTGCGCCACGATCACCTGGGCACCGTGACGCTCGAGCGCCTGCTGCGCCGCCGTCAGCGTCTCCGTATCCCCTTCCACCACCAGAATCGTCCACCCACGCAGCACCCCCGGCGGGATGTCCGTGTGCGCCGGTATGTGATTCTGGTTTGGTACGGTTTCTGGGTTCATCTCGCCCATCACTGCGTCTGTTTGCTCTGCACGGCTGATTGCGACTCGATTGACGCTTCGATCTGATCATATACGCATTTCAGCAATGTGAACGATTGTAACCTTAAGACTTTCTGGATTTCGTGCAGGAATAGTCCATTTTTCCTAAGCGTTGCAGCCCATCTCAATAGTCTGCGGCGGGCAGCCGGAAGCGGCGGGGTGTGTTTAGAGCCGCGATCAAAACAGGGCAGACACACCGGCCTGCCCTGCTGATGGATTGTGTAGGTTTACGCGGAGCGGGGAGTGATTCGTTAGCGCTCGTTGATGATGCTGAAGATCATCGGGCGGCGCTTCGTCTCGTTGTAGAGCATCTTGCTCAGCGATTCTTGCAGCCGTTCGCGGCGTTTGCCGTTGCGGCTGCTGCGCGTGCTCACCATCACCTCGCC
>JAADYY010000691.1 GCA_010092805.1 Chloroflexota bacterium
TAGCGCCAGCGGGATCACCGCACCGACCGACCGGAGCATCGTCAGCGGTGCGGTCGTCAAAATCGCCGCCGCCAACGACGCGATCAGCAGCAGCCCGATCCACAGCGCCTGAATCCGCCGCCGCACCACCCACCACCCGCCGATCAACCCGGCAGCCGCGAGGATCGCCAGTGGCGCGTCGAGGATCGGGCGACCGGGCAGGTTGTGGACGACCTCGTCCACCCCGTGCGTCACCCAGACCGGCACCCACGCCCGCATGTTGGCGATCAGCTCATCAACGCTCGTGATGGCCACTTGCGCGATGCGCGTTTGCGGGTTGTCCAGCAGCGTGATCACCAGCGGCAGGCTGATCAGGCCCCAGATCAGCGCGGCGGTGGCGATTTGGCGGCGCTGTGCTGGCGTCGTGATGAACCAGCCGATCAGCAGCAGCCCAGCGAGGATCAGCCACAGGCGCGCGGCCAGATACGTGTAAAGCAGCAGGCCGAGCAGGGCACCGCCAGCGATCCACAACGGCCAGCGATTCGCCCGGTGCGCCCGCCACAGCACCGCAAACGCCAGCGCCCCGACCAGCGGATACAGGATCGCGCGGAACGCATGGTGGCTGTGCAGCACATGCCAGAACAGGACCGCCAGCGCTGCCACCGCCCAGATCGCGGCGCGCGGGCCGAATAGCGCACGTCCCAGCGGGTAGAGGGCGGCCAGAGTCAGGATACCGGTGAAAATGGCCGTCAAGCGTAAGGCGAACGCCCCACCGCCGAAGATCGCCAGCGCTGGCGTGAGCGTGTACATCCACAGGCTTTCGCGCCCAAAGTTGTCTGGGAAGAAAGGAGTCAGGCGCGGCGACGCGAGCAGCGACAACGCATCGACGCCGTAATACGCCTCGTCGTGATGCACCAGCGTGGACATTGCGCCCAACCCGGTGATCCGCAGCGCGGCACCCGCCAGGATCACCAGCGTCACCGCCAGCAGCGTCGTTGAACGGCGCGCGCCTACAGACGCGCTGGCTTGAGCTGCCGTGCTCACGACGCGCGCGGGTCAGTAGGCGTTGGCATCACGGCTCAGCACAATGTTGAACACCGTGCGAATGATAATTTTAATATCGAGCCACAGCGACCAATTTTCGACGTACCACAAATCATAAGCGGTGCGCTCGGCAATCGATGTATCGCCGCGCAGCCCGTTCACCTGCGCCCAGCCAGTCATCCCGGCTTTCTCGCGGTGCCGTTCCTGATAGCGTGGGATCTGCTCGCGGAACTGCTGCACATACACCGGGCGTTCCGGGCGCGGCCCCACCAGACTCATCTCGCCGACCAACACATTGATCAACTGCGGCAGTTCGTCCCAGCTCGTGCGCCGCATGATGCGCCCCAGCTTGGTCACGCGCGGGTCATTCTTGACCGTCCAACCCGGCCCGTTGGATTCGGCGTTCTGGCGCATGGTGCGGAACTTGATCATCCGGAACGGGCGCTCATCCAGGCCCATCCGCTCCTGCGTGTAGAAGACCGGCCCCTGAGATTCTAGCTTGATCAGCAGCGCGGTCAGCAGCAGCAGCGGCGAGACCATCACCAGCCCAGCCGCCGCACCCACCACATCCATCCCGCGTTTCAGGCTCAGCTTCCAGCCGCGCAGCGCGATGTCGCGCACCGTGATCAGCGGCGTGCCACCCAGGTGATCCACGCTGAGATCGCCCGCCATATAGGCGAACATATCCGGGTAGACCTTGATGTCCACGCGCCCGCGCTGGCACAGCGTGATCAGCTCGACCAATTCGCTGCGCTGCGCGTCCGGCAGCGCAATGATCACCTGCTCCACGCTGTACATATCGATCAGGCGCGGCAGGTCGCGGTAGCCGCCCAGAATCGGCACACCGAGGATGCGTCCGTTGCGCTTCGGGCTGACATTGACGACGCCGACGACGTTGTAGCCGAGTTCAGGGGTGTTGACCAGCTTGCGGGCGATGTCACGGGCGACCCGCCCCATCCCCACGATGATCAAGTTGTCGCGCTCGATCTTGCGCTGCCGCAGCCAACGACGCAGCGCGCGGTGCAGTTCGCGGCCCAACGTCACCAGCATGACGCTGAGACCCCACACGTAAAAGAACAGCGAACGCGGGTAATCGACCGAATCGAATGTCGTGCCCCGGAAGATCAACTCCTGGATGCTGATCGCCATAAACGCGCCCATCGTCACCCCCACAAACACGTTGCGCGCTTGATCAAAGCGGCTGATGGCGCGGGGTTGGTGATACATCCGCGAGAAGTAGAAAATCCCCACGATCACCGTGATTTGCAGGGTCAGCGTCGGCAAATAGACGTTGAACGGCGGCTGCTCCGGCGGAATCCAATGCAAAAACGGCAGGTTGCCGCGCACCCAATGGCCCAGCGCGAACGCCAGCACCAGCATGAGCACATCGGTGACGCCCAGCAGCAGGCCCAGAATAGTCTTCAGGCGCAGCGATCTGTGTGTTCCAACAGCGTTTAGCTGCTGGACACCTGCGGCTTGCGTATCTCCGGCCACAGACCACGCCCACCCTTCATCAGTAGCGCGGCCAGCACGAGGTTGTGCAGCCACCAGGGTGTCGTCATCCGGTAGTGCTTCCGATAGAAGATCAGCATCGCGCGCCAGAACTCGAACTGCGCCTTCTGGCTGCGCCGGCTGGCGGCGCGTTTGACGTGCTTGACCACCACGCGCGGATTGTAGACGACGGTCCAGCCCGCCGCTTTGATTCGATACGCCCAATCTAAATCCTCTCCGTACATGAAAAAGATCTCATCCAGCAGGCCCACCGCCTCGATAGCTTCGCGCCGGATTTGCATGTACGCCCCAACCACCGAGTCCACCTCGGTTTCCTGGTCGGGGTCAAGATAAGTCATGTTGTAGCGTGCGAACCGGGGGCTGTGGGGGAACACCTTCGCCAAACCGCTGTAATGATACGCAGCGGTCATCGGTGTGGGGAAGCTGCGCCGACACGCCTTATCGAGACTGCCGTCGAGCAGCACCAATTTCGGCCCCGCCACACCGATCTCTGGACGCGAGTCCATGAATGCGACCATCTGCGCGAAGGCATCCGGCGGCACTTCGGTATCCGGGTTGAGCAGCAGCGCGTAACGCGGCGCGGCGGCGTCAACTGCCCCCGCCCCATGATAGCCCAGCGCCCTCAGGCCGAGATTGTTTCCGCACGAATAGCCATCATTGGTCGCACTCTCGATCAATTCCACCGACGGAAACTCAGTGCGCACCAGCGCGGCGCTGTCATCCGACGATGCATTGTCCACCACAATCACACGCAAAGTGAAAGCACCCGTGCTGGCGAGCACCGTCTCCAGGCAGCGCTTCAGATAATCGCGCGTGTTCCAGTTGAGGATGACGATCCCCAGATCGTGCATGATCGCTCCCGTTCGCACAACGCGGCGGATTTTACCACAAAATCGCAATGGTCAAATTGGCGTTTGCCCTACGTAGGTGCGCTGCTACGAATTTCTGTCGCGTTCAGCCCGCAGCAGTCGGCAAGGTGCGCAGTGGATCGCCCGTGAGTGCCGCCCGCAGCGCCGCCCGGTCATCCCAGGGGTACTCGGTTGTGCCGAAACACATGCTTTGCTCGTGCCCTTTGCCGCAGGCGAGCACGACATCCCCCGCCCGCGCAATTTGGCAAGCGTATGCCAGCGCCGCCCCCCGATCCGGCACCCGAAAGACCGTCGCGCCTTCGACGCCGCCCGCCGACACACAGGCCGCCATCATCACATCCAGAATCGCATCCAGCGACTCGGTGCGCGGATCTTCGGCGGTCAGGATCGTGACATCGGCCAGGCGCGCCGAAATTTCGGCCATTAAGCGCCGCTTCTCGCGGTCGCGCAGCCCGGCACTGCCGAACACCGCGATCACCCGGCCCCCCGGCCCCACAAGCGTCTGCCCGGTGACCAGCGCGTTTTCGAGCGCGTGCGGCGTGTGCGCGAAATCGACCAGCGCCAGAAAATCCTGCCCGGCGTCGATGCGTTCCATCCGCCCAGGAATCGGCGGGGCAGCCGCGATCCCGGCGCGCAGGTCGTCAGCGTTGATGCCCAGCGCCGCGCCCACCGTGATCGCGGCGAGGGCGTTGCGCACATTGAACGCGCCCACCAGCGGCAGCGCAAATATTTCCGGCGTGGTTTGCCCCGGTCGGTTGACCACAAAGCTTGTCCCGTGCGGACGGTGATCGACAGCGCTGCCGCGCACAACCGCCGCATCGAGGCCGTAGTGCAGCGTTTGATCTGCCGGAAAGGCCGCGAAAAAATCCGCGTGGGCGTCGTCCGCATTGATCACGCTGATCTTGGGTTGGCCCGGCTTGCGCGCCGACGTTCCCAGCATGGCGAACAGCCGCCCCTTCGCCGCGCGATACGCCGCGAACGTGCCATGAAAATCGAGATGCTCATGGGTGAGGTTGGTCAGCACCGCGAGATCGACATCCACGCCGTTGAGCCGGCCCTGCGCCAACCCGTGACTCGTCATCTCCAGAATCGCATAGCGGAGGCCGTTGGCGACCATCTGCGCGAGCAGCGCCTGCACCTGCGGCGCGCCCGGTGTTGTGACGTGCAGGCCAGTTTCTTGCGTGCGATCTCCGAGATCCGCCGCCACTGTGCTGATCAAGCCAACTTTGTTCGGGTGCGCCTGCCGCAGAATGCTGTGGATCAGCGTGCAGGTGGTGGTTTTGCCATCGGTGCCCGTCACACCAATGACGATCAGGTTGCGCGATGGGAAATCGTGATAGGCCGCAGCCAGATGCCCCACCGCCTCACGCGCATCCGTCACGCGGACATACGGCACCGGCAGATCGGTGAGGGCATGAGTTCCGACGATGGCCGCCGCGCCGCGCTCAATGGCACGCGGGATGAAGTCGTGGCCGTCCGCCGTGAGTCCCGCGCGCGCCACGAACACCCCGCCCGGCTCAACCGCCGTATCCGCCTCAACAACCGCCGCAGTGATCGGTGTGTCTGCATCGCCGCGCAGCTCAAACGCCTGCGGCAAATGCGCGAGCAGATCCGCCAATGGTTTCGGCATGAGTGCATCCTCGTGTGTGGATAACGCAAACGCGCCGGGGATCCCGGCGCGTTTGGAAGGCTTAGCTATGTACTGCGGCTTAGCGCAGGTTGCTCGTGAGATTCGTCAGGCCGCTGCGGATGCTGCCATCCACCACCCGATCTTCGGTGCGGATGATCAGGCCGCCGAGGATTTCGGGATCAACGCGGAAATTGATATCCTGGTTGCCGACCTCGCCGCGCACGCGGTTTTGCTCGTCGTCGTTGAGCGGCATGGCGCTAACGACTTCCACGCGGCCGGTCAGGCCGCGCGCCGCATCCGGCACCCGCGAGAAGAAATCGCTGACGAGCGCGTGCTGACGCCCTTCGTCCAGCGCTTCGCCGATGAGCCGCTGCGACACCGCCGCCGAAATGCGGATCACCTGCGCACGCAGATCCGCGAGTTGGCGGTCGCGCTCTTCATTGGCACGCGCGCGGGCATCGCTGCGGATGTTTTCGGCTTCGGTCCGCGCTTCGGCCTCAATGTTGCGGGCGAGTTCCTCGCCGCGCGTACGCGCCGACTCGATCTCGCGCTGCGCTTCCGAGCGGGCTTCGGCACGAATTTGTTCGGCTTCTGCCTCAGCGTTGCGCCGGGCATTGGCCGCCGCCGAAGCGTCTTCCACACCCTTCTGGATCTTCTGGGTGCGCGCGTCGATCATATTGATGATCGGCTTCCACAGCAACTGGCGCAGCAGCAGGAAAATGATCAGAAAGTTGATCGTCTGGGCGAGCAGAAAGCCCGCGTTGATACCGAGCGACGCCAGCGGGTCGGCCCCTTCATCGATGGTGACCGCTTCGCCTTCGCCTTCGGCCCCTTCACCTGCGCCGCCCTCTTGGGCAGCCGCTTCACCCGCCTCGCCGCCTTCTTGCGCGACGGTGGGGTCTTCACCTGCGCCGTTCTGTGCCGCCACCACCGGCACCGCGACCAGCGCGACGACCAGCGTGAGCAGCAGCAGGATCTGCTTGAGCGTCATCCATTTACGCATCAGTCGCTCCCGCTTAACCCACGAAGGTGATCAGCAGCGCGACCACGAGTGCGTAAATACCCAGCGCTTCGGCGAACACGATACCGAGAATCATGTTGGACTGGATCTGGCCGGCGGCATCTGGGTTGCGGCCAATGGCCTGCAACGCACCCTGCACCAGCATACCAATGCCAATCCCCGGCCCAATCACGCCGAGCATGGCGAGACCCGCGCCAATCGCTTGCAAACCCGCATCTGTAATCATGTAGTGAATCTCCTCTGGTTGCGTGTGAGAATGTTAAGTAACTACGCTCGACTTCAAGCAAATTTGGTGATCACCCGCTTCGGTGACCCGCTAATGGTGTTCAGCGTGTTCTTCGTCGCCGTGATGGGCTTCCATCGCCTGCACAGAGAACACCAACGTCAGCACGGCGAACACCAACGCCTGCACGCTGACGATAATCAACTCCAACCCGTAGAAAATGACAGGCACCAGCAGCGCCACCAGGAACGACATCACCATCAGCAAAACGCCGCCCGCGAACAGGTTACCAAAGAGACGGAACGCCAGACTGATAATCTTGGAAAGCTCGGAGATGATCTCGAGCGCACCGACGATGACATCAATGACCCCAATCGGGTTGCGGGACGCATTCCCTACCGATGTCAGGGCGACGAACTTCTCGAAGTACGCCGGCCCCAGCGCCCACACACCGTAAATCTGCACCGTGACAATCGAGATGATCGCCAGCGCCAGCGTGAGGCTGAGGTCGGTGGCGGCACCACGCACATACGGCGTCACCGCGTAGATGTACGGCTTGACATGGTCCGGCAGTTCCAACTCGGAAGCGCCGTTGGTCGCCAGGGTCGTTGCTGGATGGGTGGTGTTGGCGACAAGCTCAGACAGTTCAGCGTTACCTTCCGCCTCCAAACTGGCGGCCAGCACCTCGACCTGCTCACTGAGTTCCGCTTGTGGGGTGAATGCCGCCTCTTCAAGCTCACCGCGCCCGCCTTCTGGGCCGGCGTAGCCACCGTAGGTCGCTCGCTGGCATTCCAGCTCGGTATCGTACGTCGCGGTGTAGCCCACAAACAACGGATCTGGCACGTAGAGCGTCCAGGTATCCGCGACCGCGCCTTCGGCCTTGAAGTAGCCGGACTGCCCTGGGTACGCACAGTGCATCGTGCCCACCGCCTCGACACCGGGCAGCAGTTTCATCAGGTTGGCGGTGATCAGAAAGAAGAAGATCGTTGCGACCAGCGGCCACAACAGCGGTGCCGACCGCAGGCGGTCGCCGCCCAGACCGCGCATGAAGTTATAGAAGGTTTCGACCAGGATCTCAACCCAGGCCTGGAATCGGTTGGGGACTTCCTGCGTCCAGCCCTTCGAGACACGCCATGCCCCGAAGGCAAACGCCAGAATCAGGATGTCGGCCAGCACCGTCGCGATCAGGGTGTTGGTGAGGTTGAAGCCAGGCAGGAAATTATAAACAACCACCTCGCCCGGCACTTCGATCACCGGCAGCGCGACCCCGAACCCACCGCCGGGCATCACGGCAAACGTGATCACCACACAGCCAACCGCTACGGCCAAAACTACCAGAAGAATTAAGCAACCGCGCCCTTGTGCGCTCACGTCGCCCACCTCCTGTCGTCCACCAAGACACTATCTATCAAGAAACTACTCCTCCTCTGTTGGTGGTGCAGCATCACGTTCAGGCTGCGCTACGGTCGGGGTATTGGCCGCCCGCCACGGAGGGGCCGTTGGCTCGTCGCCCAACCGAATTTGGATCATCCTGACGGAACCGAACGCGATCCGCATCATCAGGTACAAACTGATTGGAATGCTGATAAGCAAAGCGCCAATCGTAAACGGGCCGCGCACCACAAACTGCGCATCGAGCCATAAGCCGACCACGAGCGCAGCGAGCACCACAACGAGTGTGGCGCAGCCAGACAACCCGGCAATCGCTGCATACAGCAGGTTATTAGCGCGAGACGCTTTACGACCGAACACTTTTCACCTAGCGCGTGTTAGCGAATTTTATCACGAACGTCATCAATTGCAAAAACTACGGGTGCAAAA
>JAADYY010000019.1 GCA_010092805.1 Chloroflexota bacterium
AACTGCAATCATACCACAGCGTGTCATAGAGATCACGCGATCAAAATCACCGGGCAGGGGCATCGCATCAAAATCACCCCCGCGTTCCCCCGCTCCAGGAGCCAACGGCGACCGCGCCTGGCAAAATTATTAAATACACATGCGTGTCTAAAGCGCATTCACCCCTGGCCCCGCGAAGCTGTGGGAGCGGGGTGGCGCGCAGTGCCGGGGTGAGGGCGGTACCGGGCCACCAACGACCAAAACCGCAGCACAATTTGATGCGATTGCCCTGGGGGGGGGCTTCGGTTTGACATCCTTCAGGCCGGGTTTGCGGTTCAGCTATATACCGCCCGCGCGAATCCGTTTACAATAAACAAGGTTGAGAATCGCGGATGGATCGAGGATGTACGCTGCCCCATCAATGCCCAGCCATTATAGGAACTCCACAGGTCAACGACCACCCGCTGAAGCGGGTGGCTTGCGGGAAACCGTGAGCCACCGTTTGTCCGATGCACGGTGGTAGCTACACGCGCCCACCATGCTTTCCTCCACCCGCTAAAGACGGGTGGTTTCCAGCAAGGAGGTTTCGATGAACGACCCCAAAAAACGCACCGCCGCCACCGAAACCGGCATGATGCCACGCATTGACGATGAGCCGATGAGCGCTCATGAGCCGCCCCAACCCGATACCCTCCCGGAGTTTGATGATCTGGGGGCAACAGGGGTGATGCCCGCCTTTGCGGAAGGCGAGGACGCGGCCAAACACGCCGACGATTCGGCCAGCGCCACCGACAGCCAATCCGATCTTGAAGAGACCGTCCACTAACCCACCCACCCCGCTGAACGACCGCTGCCCGCGTAACAGCATTTCCCCCTCAACATTGGGCGGGCGGCGCTTGGCACAGCGTGAATTTCAACATCTGCAGACCAGCGAAGCCCCATAAGATTGTTAACTGATCGCAAGGTGGCTGCTTACTGATCCACCGTCGCTGCCGACACACATTGATCTCTTAGATGTTGTCGCTGTGTGTGCGGTAGACTCGGCGGTAAACTGATTGGATGTGGGACGACAATTAAGGAGCTTAATCACGTGGAATTGATCCTGCTTGTTTTGGCGCTGCCGGTGCTGCTGGCGCTGGGGACACTGCCGCCCGTCCTCAACCGCTGGCCAGACAATTTCCCCAACCCGGCGCGGGTTGTCACTGGGGCGATGGTGTTGATGTTCGTGATCCTGCTGGCGGTCGCGTACCAGCCTGTGATCGTCGAACAGGGGGCGGCCACCCTCAGCATCGATTGGGTGCCGCAGTACAACCTGAATTTCAGCATCTATCTGGACAGCCTGGCGCTGTTGTTCGGCCTGATCGTGACCGGGATCGGCGCGGTGGTGTTCTTCTACACCGGTGAGTATTTCGAGGACGCCGAAGAGCGCGACCGCTTCATGCGCTTGCTGCTGCTGTTCACCTTTGCGATGCTGTGGCTGGTGCTGTCCGGCAACCTGATCACGCTGTTCATTGCCTGGGAGCTGACGAGTATCATCTCGTTCTTGCTGATCGGCTTCAAGGGCGATAAGTACGCTTCGGCGCGTGAAGGCGCGGCCCGCTCGCTGATCGTCACGGGCGGCGGCGGGTTGGCGCTGCTGGTGGGGATTCTGCTGCTGGGCGCGGCGGGCGGCACCTACGAGCTGAGCGAATTGCTGACGCTCAATCTCGCCGATCACATCTGGTACGTGCCCATCGCCCTGCTGGTCATGATCGGCGCGTTCACAAAGAGCGCGCAGTTTCCGTTCCACTTCTGGCTGCCGGGCGCGATGGACGCCCCCACCCCGGCCAGCGCGTTTCTGCACTCCGCGACGATGGTCAAGGCGGGCATTTATCTGCTGGCGCGGCTGCATCCTGTGCTCAGCGACGCGGCGTTGTGGACGAGCGCGCTGCTGCTCGTGGGCCTGACGACCTATTTCCTCACCTCGCTGATCGCGCTGCGCCAACAGGATCTCAAGGGGGTGCTGGCCTTCACCACGACGGCCAAACTCGGCGCGTTGGTGGCGCTGCTGGGCGTGCCGGAAGGCTACGGCATGAAAGCGGCGCTCATCGGCATTGTGGCGCACGCGCTGTATAAATCGGCGCTGTTTTTGAGCGTCGGCACCATCGATCACGCGACCGGCACACGCCTGGTCAGCAAATTGGGCGGCCTGTGGTCGAAGCTGCCGACGACGGGCGTCATCGTGATCATCTCGTCGCTGTCGATGGCGGGGTTGATCCCGCTGCTGGGCTTCGTCTCCAAAGAGACGCTGCTGGAAGCGTTCGCCGAAGACACCCTGTGGCTGGTGGTGGCGTTCGCCGCGGCCACCTTAAGCGCGACCGCCGGGTACATCCTCATCTGGGATGTGTTTTTCGGCAAGCAGAAGATGACCGACGAAGAGATGCACTTCCACGCGCCGGCAGCGGCCATGGAACGCAGCCTGCTCCCGCTGGCGGGGGGCACGGTCGTGTTCGCCCTGCTCGTCACGCCGTTGTTCACACCGCTGTTCACCCCGCTCATCCCGGTCGATTTCTATCTGGTGCTGTTCCCTGGCTTCAACGAGATCTTCCTATTGAGTTTGGCGGCGCTGGGCGGCGGGGCGGCGCTGTTCTTCGCGCGCAACCTGTGGCGCGGCGTGCCCGATTTCCCGGTGAGCGCGCGCCGCGTGTATGAGTGGGTGATCGGCAGTGCCGAATGGATCGCTGATCAGGCGCTGAAGACGCAAAACGGCAAGCTGCGCCACTACTTGATCGCGGTGCTCAGTGTGTCGATGGGCATTCTGCTTTACGGCGGCGTGGTGCGCGATCTGTTCAGCCTGTCCAACGTCGATCTGGGCGGCTTCACGGTGCCAGACATCCTCGACATCATGCTGTTGGTGTTGGCGGTGGGCGCGGCCTGGGCGTCGGTGCGGGTACACCAGCACCTGTACGCCGCGTTGGCGTTGGGTATCTTCGGCTATGCTATCGCCGGGATCTTTTTCGTCGAGCCAGCCCCGGATGTGGCGCTGGTGCAGTTCCTCGTCGAGACGCTGGCGACCGTCGTGCTCGTCGTCATGATCAGCCGTGTGAGTGCGCAGCACCGCCGCCGCGCGATGCTCGCCCTGCGCCGACCGCTGAGCAAGCGCCGCGACGCGACCGCTGAAGTGCGCGACATCGCCATTGCGGTGGTGACGGGCGTGTGTATGTTCGCGTTTTCGTTTGTGGCGCTCACCAGCCGCGATAACCGCGAGAGCATTGCGGCGTGGCACCTGGCAAACGCCGAGCCGCAGGTGGGTGTGACCGATGTCGTCTCCGCGATTCTGACGGATTTCCGCGGCACCGATACGCTCGTGGAGATCGCTGTGTTTGCGGTGGCGGCGCTGGGCGTGCTGGCCCTGCTGACGATCAACCGGCAGGAAGGCGGCGAACCGAACGCCGTCGTGGAAGGCGAAGCCTTCGACTCGCTCATCAATACGCCGCTGCTGCGCACTGTAGCGACCATTGTGCTGCCGATCACGCTGGTGGTCGCGGCGGTCCACGTCCTTTATGGCGCGGATGCCCCCGGCGACGGCTTCACCGCCGGGATCGTTTCGGGGTTGGGCGTCACGCTCTATTATGTGGTGTTCGGCTACTACAACACCCGCGAACAGTTCAGTTGGCTGCGCCCGGCGCGCGTGATCGGGGCGGGGCTGCTGCTGGCGCTTGGCAACGGGATCCTGCCGATGCTCAGCGGCGGCGCGTTCATGGGGCTGATCGACTTTGCGCCGGATCTAAATTTTGCCAACCTCAAGTTCACGACCACCGTCGTCTTTGAGCTGGCGATTGCCATCACTGTTTTTGGCGGCGTCACGCTGATCATGGAGACGATTGCCCACCCGGAGGGCATCCGGCTGCCCAACGAACCCACCACCACCCAAACCATCGAAGCAGCGCCCACAGCGGCACCGGTGCTGCAAGCCGATGCGCAGGCCGCGCGCGGCGACGACTAACCGACGAGACGAGCATCATACGTTAGCTGAGAGAGGATGGAGCGAGATGAACCTAATTTTGGCCCTGGCAATTGGCTTGATTTTCGGGATCGGGGTGTATCAACTGCTGCGGCGCGATCTGATCAAGTCCGCGATGGGGTTTGTGCTGCTGTTCACGGCGGTGAATCTGCTGCTGCTGGCCGTTGGGTCGTATGAAGGCACCAACCCGGCCTACACCAATCAGGGCGATGATCCCAGCGACCCGCTGGTGCAAGCGCTGATCCTGACGGCCATTGTCGTTAGCTTTGGGGCCTACGCGCTGCTGCTGGGCCTGGTGAATATCGTGTCGGCGCGCTTCGGCACCGCCCAAACCGATGATGTCGATCAATTACAGCGCTGATCAGGCCGAGCAGCGGATTACGAGGCGAATTTGATGGAACCGAATAACGTTCTCATTGTCATCGCGGTGTTTGTGCCGTTCCTGGCCGCATTTCTCAGCTTGGCGCTGTGGGGCCGTGACCGGGCACAGCGCTACCTGGGCTTTGGCGCGGGTGGGATCGCGTGGCTGGCGAGTGTTGGGGTGCTGCTGGCCAACATCGACGGCGGCCCGCAGGTCTACCGGATGGGCAATTGGCAGCCGCCCTTCGGGATCGTGCTGGTGGGCGATCTGTTCTCGTCGTTGTTCGTGGTGATGTCCACCACGGTGCTGATGATGGGCCTGCTGTATGCCATCGGCTGCCACGATAAAGTCGTCAAGCACCCTACGTTCACGGCGCTGTTCCTCACGATGGAGGCCGGGCTGTTGGGCGCGCTCTATACGGGCGATTTGTTCACGATGTTCGTCTTCATCGAGTTGATGGTGTTCAGCTCGGTGGCGCTGGTGGCCATCTCGGATAACAAGCTGGGCCTGGAAGCGGCCATCAAGTATTTGTTCATCAGCAGTATGGGCACGCTCTTCCTGCTGATGGGCATCGCCGGGGTGTACGCCGCCTTCGGGACGCTCAACTTCGC
>JAADYY010000692.1 GCA_010092805.1 Chloroflexota bacterium
TCCTGGATTTTTAGCGCGCGGCGGATTCTAAGCCAAAGCACAGTCTGCACCGCTGTGGGCACGGTATAATGTGGCCTGATGACCGATCTAGCTGAGATCACAAGATCACAAATGAGGGGAAACAGCACAAATGGCGAAGCTCACACTGAAAGATGGGCGCATTTTTGAGGTCGAGGCGGGCCTGCGGCTCGTGTTGGCGCTGAAGGACAACGACGTCGATATATTGCACCGCTGCGGCGGCCACGCCAAATGCACCACCTGCCGTGTCAGCTTTCTGGAAGGCGAGCCGACCCGCATGACCGAAGCCGAAAAGGAGCGCCTGGAAGCGCGCGATCTGCTGGGGCAGGCGCGCCTGAGCTGCCAGATCCTCACCGACGGCGATATGCGCCTGGAACCGCTGAACACCATCAGCAACAGCGATTTGGACGACGCCGGCCCGCGCCCCGAAGACAACATCACCCCTGATCCGGTTTGGATCGACGCGCCGTAACCTAACGCCTGATCACCACACCACACGCCGAGCGCCTGTCAGAGTCTGGCAGGCGTTTTTGGGGAGTGGCGATTTTTGTGGGCATGTCGCTGCTATTCTTCGCCCAAGTGGCTAGAGCATATTCATGAGATTCACCACTCCCCCAGGCAGGTTGCGGCCCTTTGCTGCGCTGTTGTGCCGATGGGTGCATTCGGATTCTGGGGCAAGCCAGGCACGCGGCCTTCACCCGAAATCCCGCTCGAGAAGCCACCGGCCCCCGCCGAAGATGACTCCATGCCGCAGATCCCGCCGGTGTTGGTGTGCCGGCTGCGGCATGGCTGAACCGACGATCAGGTGGGTAGGGTGAGCTGCCACTCCCCGGCTTTGGCGATCACACGCTGGCCGGTGACGCCGGACGCATCCTGCCGGGCCAGAAAGATGAACGCCGGGGTGATCAGCGCTGGGTCGAGCCAATCTTCCTTGAGTTCTTCGGTGTAACTGCGCTCAGACATCGGCGTGTGGATGGGCACGCCGGGCGCGACGGTGTTCACAGCGATGTTCGACGGGCGGCCCTCAATGGCCAGCGTCTTCATGAGGCCTTCCTGGCCGTGTTTGGCCGGGCAGTAGGCGATCTCGCCCGCGAAGCCGCGCAGCGACGACGCCGACGACAGCAGCACGATACTGCCGCCGCCCGCTTCCGTCATCGGAATCCAAACGGCCTGCGCCAGCAGAAACGCCGCCTGCAAAATGATGTTCACGTCGCGCTGCCACTCGCTCAGGCTGGTTTCCAGCAGCGAGCGTTCGACCAGCACGGCGGCGTTGTGCACCAGCACACGCGGCACGCCCAACACGTCCAGCGCGCGGTTGATGGCGCTGCACGTGGCATCGGCATCAGAAAGATCTGCCGGAATCGCCAGCGCGTCGCCGCCCTCGGCGTTGATTTCGGCGGCGACACGCGCCAACCGTTCAGCCTGCACATCAATGAGTGCCAGACGCATCCCTTCAGCGGCGTAGGCGTGCGCGATGGCATAGCCCAATCCCTGTGCCGCCCCGGTGACCACGGCGACCTGTCGGCGTAAATTCTTCGATAACTGCGGTGTGATCATTTTTTGTGATTGCTCGCATTGCTCACAGATAAAAGGTGTCCTAATTTAGCGGTGCAGGCAGCGCGCGGCGCGTGCCTCCTCGATTTTCGGATCTGTCGGTGTGATGATAATTGTATACCTCTATCATGCGCCAGCTTAACGATTTTTTACAACTTAAGGATCGGCAGGGGTGCATTCGGGTTCTGGGGCAAGCCAGGCACGCCGCCCTCACCCTCAATCCCGCTCTAGAAGCCAGCGGCCACCGTGCCCCCGGCCCTGGGAGCGGGACTTCAACCCGTGTTGCGCTCCCCTTCACTGAGGGAGCAGGGGCCGGGGGATGCGGGCCACACAGCCAGCCGATCCATTCGCCCCCAGTTCCGAATGCGCCCATCGGCAGCACCTCGTGAGATCTGACGCGCTATGCGCGCCCGATCATTCGAGCGCATCGACGATCACGGTGACTGGCCCGCTGGAATTGCCGTAGCCGTTGACGCGCAGCCGATAGGTGCCGCTCGCAGTGAGCGCGAGCGTGAAGACCGGGTTAGTGCTGGCGGCGGTGTCATCGACCTCGATGAGCACAGTGTCGGCGGCGTCGAGCACCGTTGCCACCGGGTCCACCGGGCCAGCCAGCGCGCCAACGGCCCCCGCGATCACCTGCACGCGAATCTGCTGGCCGGCCTGCCCCTGAAACGGATAGTAAACATACGTCTGCGGCGGCAGCACCTCGCTGATGGTGAACAGCCGCCGGATCTGCGTGGGGCCGGGGGGCGGCGTTGGCGCGCGGCTGAGGTAATTCCAGCGGAGTTGGATCAACCCCTGGCCTGTCATCCACAGATCGTAGACGCCCGTCTGCGGCGCTTCCACTAGCGGGATCGCGGCGGTGGCGGCGGGCGCATTGGGGATCGTTTGGGCGATGACGGTGCCATCTGGCCCGGCCAGCGCCAGGCTCGAAATCAGCCCTTCACCGTCGAGTCCCTCCGCCAGCACGCCAATCGTATCGCCCCGGTTGAGATCGACCGTCCAGATCGCGCGTGTGCCCGGCAACTCGGCGTTCCCACCGTAGGTCTCGCCCGGCAGCGCTTCGCCCACCAGCACCGGCTGATACGACAGCCCCACCCCAAACCCGATCACGAAATTGCCGGGGGTCTCGTTGGCCGCACCGACGAAGACCGTATACGTGCCGCTCTCCGGTGCCGTGACGCCGACCAACCGCGCCGCGCCGTCGCGGGTGCGCGTTGGGGTGACGTTGAGCGGCGCACCGCTGGGCATGATCACCTCAAGGCTCGGTTCAAGGCTCGGTTCTTGGGCTGAATCCTGCACTGGGCTGGCGACCACCGTCAGTTGCTCCCCGGCTTCGGCGGTGAAGAAGTAGCGCGTGACCCCCGTCGCCGACCCCAGCCGCCCGATCACGGGCTGATGATCGACCAACACCGTACCAGCAATCGCGCGCGGGGTCGGTACGCCCGGTGCGCGGGTGGGTGTGGCCGTCGGGTTATACGGAGTCGCCGGGGCTTGCGGCACCGCAGCCAACGCCAGGCTGATCTGGTAGCTGCCCGCCGTGACATTCTGCGCCCGGAGGCTGTATTCGCCGTCGCGCGGCAGCCGCAGATCTTGCAGCAGCGGGGTCAGCGCGCCACCGCTGTCGTCATCGATAGCCAGCGCCTCACCCAGCGGATCGTAGAGTTGGATGCGCGGATCGACCGCCGGATCGGTGGTGGTGATACCCAGCGTTGCGTAGTCGCCCGCCGCGCCCGTGAACAGATAGACGTGTGACTGCGCCGGTTCGAGGAACGCCGCATTGAGCGTCAGGTCGTCCTCCAGGATGCCGCTGAAGGTGCCCAGCGCCGCCCAGAACGGCGTGGGCGTGATCGTCGGCGTCTCCGAAGGCGTCGGTGTGATCGATGGGGTGAGGGTGTCGAACTGTCTCTTATACACATCTGACGCTGCCGACGA
>JAADYY010000153.1 GCA_010092805.1 Chloroflexota bacterium
CAAATCGGCTTCGTGATCGAGCAGCCGGGCGGCGGCACCCGCTTCGCCCCAATTGAGCATTACCGCAATCAGTTGACCGAAGGCGAACCGCTCGCGGCGCACCTGCAAGCGGTCGCGCCCGGCGTGTATGCCGCCTATCAGCGCGTGCTGGCGCGCTGACAGGACGACATCAATGCGTTGGTTCGCAATGCGTTGGTTCGCAATGCGTTGGTTCAATTGAATGCCGTCCGTCAGAGGGCACAGGGTTAGCTCGCGCCGTTGTTGGGGCTGTCGGTGGTGATGTCCCACGCCGCGAGATCGGCCATGAAACGATGGGCAGTCATATCGAGATGGATGGGCGTCAGGCTGGCATAGCCGTTGTGTACCGCCCACAGATCGGTGCCCTCTTCGTCCGTCATGCCACCCGGATCTGGCCCCACCACGCGGACGACATCCTCTTTCATGTCGAGTTCGTCCTGGTAGATGCGCACGCCCTGGCGCGTGAGCCGGATGCCCTTGATTTGGTCGCTGTTCGGCGTGTTCAGGTTGAGGATCGTCAGCGGCGGGAGTTGTTTTTGCAGCGTGCGCGCCGTGACAATCGCGGCCACCCGCGCCGACTCGCGGTAGAGTTCGATGTCGTTTGCGACGCGGTTATCCAACGACACCGCGACCGCCGGCACACCGTGAATCACCGACTCGAGGGCCGCCGTGACCGTGCCGCTGTAGGTGATGTCCTGGCTAACATTCGGCCCGCGGTTGATGCCGGAGACGACAATATCCGGCGGCCACTCAATCAGCCCAAGCGCCCCCACGCCAATGCAGTCGGCGGGCGAACCGCCCACCGAAATGGCGGGCGTGCCGTCCGCCAATGCCACCTGGCTATAGGGAATGTCCTGGTGCAGCGTCTTTTTGTGGCCGCTGGCGCTCTGGTTGATTGAAGGGGCAATCACACTGACCCGGCCCAACTCACGCATCGCCATCGTCAGCGCTAGCAACCCCGGCGCGAACACGCCATCATCATTGGTCACAACAATGTAAGTCACTTCACTCTCCGTTTGCTTTGATCGGCCTCCGTGTGGTAGACCACACGGGCAGCGCGCAAATGATCCGTAATCATCAGTTTATGCCGATTTTAGCCAAGCTTTAATCAATTCTTGAGTGTTCTTTGCAGGCGCGCAACCTACCATGTGAACAAATTCACCAGATCCTGGTGTAGAATCATAGTTAGCGCAGGTATTGTTCTCCTGACGGGGATAGTATACAGTACCTGCTGGCAAAAGCGAACGGAGGAAACGCGATGCCGGATCGTTACGATCAGATGAACCTCGTTGAAGGTGTGAATGCTTTCCAGAGCGCGCGCATCAATGCGTTTTGGGACGAAGTCATCAGCCTGGTACGGGGCAAACCAGCAGAGCTGCTCAGCTTTGAGGATATTCGCACCCGGCTGCGCCTGCGTGAGGAAAATTACCGCGGTCTGCACGATGTGCCGCTTGACCAGATTGCGGGCAGCGTGGGGCGCTACCGCGATTTCACCAGCCGGTTCCTCCCCAAAAGCAACAAGATGCAGGAACGCTGGAGCAGAATCTATGCGCAGGCCAGCGGCATGACCGGCCTGCCCCCGATTGAATTATACAAGGTTGGTGATGTCTATTTCGTGCGCGACGGCAACCACCGCGTCTCGGTGGCGCGCCGCCTGGGGGCCAAGACCATCCAGGCGCACGTGACGGAACTACCGACTTCGATTGCACTGCGGCCTGGCATGACCCGCCAGGAACTCGATTCGGCGACGGCGTATGCCCAATTTCTGGATGTGACCGGGTTGAAACGCACCCGCCCGCATCTGCAGCCCATCACGCTGACAGAACCGACGCGCTACGACGACTTGATGGGCCACATTCATCTGCACGCCGCGGTCATGGAGGATTGCAGCGACTGCCCCATCGAACTCGAAAAGGCAGCGGCAGACTGGTACGACAACGTCTATCGGCCTGCCGTCACGCTCATCCGTAAGTATAAAGTCATGCGCCATGCACCGGGCCGCACTGAAGGCGATCTCTACCTGTGGATGATCGATCATCTGCGCGAAGTCAAGGAACAGATGGGCGACCATCCACAGGCGCGCAGCCTGAGCGATGCGCTGGTCGATTATCTGGCGAAGCGGCGCATCTCCGTGCCGAAAGACCTGCTGTACGAACGCGACTCGTCGGTGCAGCTCACGCGCTCCACGGTCGAGGCGCAGCTCAATACGTACCGCACACGGCTGGCCGCTGAACAGGCCGCCGCGCCAGTGCCCGCTGGCGACCACCCCCCCCGGGACTGATCCACGTCATCGCCCCGAACCACCCCAACACGCCGTAAAATCCCACCCCTCAACCCCGGCTCTCTGGCAGACCACAGCGCCAGATGAGACGGGGGTTTTGCCCGCCGCGCCACCCCCTCCCATGATCGGCGGCTGTCTGCCCCGCTGCTTGTGGGCGGTTGGGTGGTCACGGCAGCGCGCAGCCGCCTATAATACGCCACCATCACGACCAACAGCAGGCAGAGGATGAGGCTGAATGTTACGCTGTGGCATTGATATGATCGAGAATCATCGGATCGAGGCGGGCATCGCGCGCTTCGGGGATCGGTTCCTGAACCGCTTTTTCACCCCGGCGGAGCTGGCCGACTGCGGCGATACCGTGCAGCGGCTGGCGGCGCGCTTCGCCGCGAAGGAAGCCGTCGCTAAGGCGCTCGGCACCGGGATTGGGGTGGTGCGCTGGCGCGACATCGAAATCCGCCGGGACGCGCTGGGGCGTCCGGTGCTACACCTGCACGGCCCGGCGGCGCAGGTCGCGGCGATGCAGGGCCTGACCCAGTGGGATGTGAGTCTGACGCATACGCACACTTATGCGAGCGCCATCTGCGTGGCGATGTGAGCATTATCCTATGCCCCCACGCCGGGGTATCAAGGCAAATCACGATACAATACTGTTACAATAGATCTATCGGGATGCTTTCGGAATAGTTTCGATGGATCGGACTTCGACGCATGATCATCGCTGATTTGCAGTTGGCGCGGCGGCTGGAGACCAACGACGCGCACGGTACTGCCGATTATGCGCGCCTGCTGGCGCGGATGCTGCCGGACAGCGGCGCAGATGTGCTGCCCATCGCCGACGGCCTGGCGATCCACACCGGCACACGCTTCCCGATCAACCGGGTGATCGGGCTGGGACTCCACCAAGCGGTGACCACCGCCGATCTCAAGCAAATCGAACGTTTCTACCGGGCGGCCAACCTGCCGCCGTCGGTGGAGGTATGCCCACTCGCCCACCCCTCGCTGATCGATCTGCTGGGGGCGCGCGGGTATCGCCCGCTGCGGTTCATCAATGTGAGTGTGCGCGCCGCCGTGCAAACCGACTTGGCCACCGACGATACGCTGCCGCACACGACCAAATCGCTGCGCGTGGCCCCGGTGAAAGCGGCGGATGTGTGGGCGCAGACGACCGGGCGCGGGTTCGCTGGCTGCACCGATCTGCTGCCGCCCGAAGATCCTAACTTTGTGCTCGCACAGATCGGGTTTGCGCGGCCCGGCGCGCTCTGCTTCATGGTGTGGAAGGGCGCGGAGCCTGCGGGCGGCGGCGCGCTCATCGTCCGTGATGGGCTGGCGACGCTCTACGGCGCGAGCACACTGCCGGCCTATCGCCGCGCAGGGATTCAGCGGGCGCTGCTCACGGCGCGCATCGAGGTAGCGGCGGCGCAGGGCGCGGAACTGCTGATGGTCAACACGACGCCCGGCAGTCAATCGGCACGGAATGTGCAGCGCGTCGGCTTCCGAACGGCCTACACCAAACTTGTCATGATTCAGGACGGCGTTTAGCGTAGGGCCTCATACAGCGCGGCTTTCCAGCGCGGGATGTCAATGGCCCAACAGACGCGGACATTCGGCGGCCCGGCGGCGATCACATCTGACCAGGCGGGCGCGTTTTCCGGGCGATCTGCCACATTCAGCGCATCGATCACGGTGGTGCCGCGTGTGAGTTCGCTGGCCGTCTCGATCTCGACGTAATGGGCGCTCTGCCGGGTGCAGAGGGTTGGGTCGAGAGCGACCGCCATCGCAATTGGGTCGGGCAGGTTCAGGCCCGGCTCGCTGCTTTGAGCCTGCGAGGCTTCCAGCGCGCGGCGGTTGGCATCCAGCGCAAACGCGGCGCGCGCCGTCCCGAACGCCCGCACCGC
>JAADYY010000020.1 GCA_010092805.1 Chloroflexota bacterium
CGCACGATGCTGCGCACGAACGTCACCAAATTCACCTCGTCCTTGATGAGGCCGGTGCCCGTTTCGATCTTCGCCAAATCCAGCAAATCGTTGATCAAGCCGTGCATTTGCTGCGCACCTAGCTCAATATGATCGAGATATTCGCGCCCGTCCCGGTCATCGACCCGGCCATGCTTGCGCAGAAAATCCACCGACATAAAGATGACCGTCAGCGGATTCTTCAGATCATGTGTGGTCGCGTTGACGAAATCGTCTTTCATCTGCGAAAGCGTCTCGTAATAGCGCCGATCTTGTTCGCGCAGCCGCTCAATCTCCACCCGCTGCCGATGGATCGTCAGATGGGTGTTGATGCGCGCGAGCACCTCTTCCCATTGCAGCGGCTTGGTGATGTAATCAACCGCCCCAATTGAGAACCCCTTCACCTTATCGACTGTATCGGACAGCGCTGTCATGAAAACAACCGGGATGTCTTTGGTCGCGTCGGTGGCTTTCAAACGCCGGCAGGTCTCGAAGCCGTCGATGCCCGGCATCATCACGTCCAACAAAATAATATCCGGCTGCGCGTAGCTGGCCTTCTGGATGGCATCTTCGCCATCGGTGGCCACCAACACCTCGAAGCCGGTCTCTTGCAAAAACTCAAGCAGCACATCTAAATTGGTTGGGATGTCATCCACAATCAAGACGACATTTTTAGCAGCAGCTTGTGTCATCCGTCGCACCTTCTTCGATTGACTGCTTGACAAACGCCTCAATCTCGCGCATTTTGAACCCCCGTGCCAAGCGCAGCAGCTTATCAGCGAACGGCGCATACCGGCTGTCCGCCGCCCGAATTTGCTCCGCTTGGGCGGTGATCCCCCCAATGTTGCCGCGCTTCGCCAAATCCAGCAATCGATCCAGGTCAGCAGGTGTGGGCAGTGCGATGTGCGCATCGGTGGGCACCGTGAGCGAAACATCCGCGCTGGGCAGCTTGCTGGGCACAGCCCCGTCATAAATCCATTCTAGCGCCAAATGTGTGCGCAACAGATTGAGCAACTGCGTCAATCGGAACGGCTTGGCGAGAAAGTCATCACTGCCTGCCGACAAGCTTTGCTGCCGATTGTAGTCGAAAGCGCTGGCCGAAACGACAATGATCACAACATGCTGGCCCGCCCCCGTCGCGCGGAGCCGCCGGATCAGCTCCAACCCATTCAGGCCCGGCATTCGCACATCCAGCAAAATGAGATCTGGCTTGAACTTGAGCGCTTTGTCCAGCCCTTCGTGGCCGTCCCCCGCTTCGATCACCTCAAACCCCAGCGGCGCGAGCATATCGGTGAGGACAGTGCGATTCTCCCACTTGTCGTCGACAGCGAGCAGCCGTCGCCGCGGCCCTTTGTAGCCAACGACCACTCGCGTTTCCACGTGTTCAGCCGCCAGCCCATACACCTCCGGCAGATCGAGCTGGAACCAGAAGACACTGCCCTCACCAACCTGACTGTTGATGTGCAACTCCCCGCCCATGATCTCAATCAAACGACGGCTGATCGGCAACCCCAAACCGGTTCCTTCAATCTGCTTGCTGTCGGAGTCCAGTTGATAAAATGGCTGAAAGATCGCTTCCATCGCCTCCGGCGCGATCCCTGGCCCGGTGTCTTCCACCTGAAACCGGATCGCGCCATCATGAAACCCAACTTTCAGCGCAATGCCGCCCTCGTCGGTGAATTTCAGCGCGTTGCTCAATAGATTGGCGAGTACCTGACGCAGCTTTTTCTCATCACCGCGCACCCCTTCCGGCAGTGCGGAGAGCGTTTCGAAAATGAAGTCGATGCCCTTCTGCGCCGCCCGAATTCGGAAAATGCTGGCGACATCGTCGAGCAGTGCTTTCAAGCGAAAATCGGTCAGATGTACTTCCATCTTGCGCGCTTCGATCTTGGATAGATCTAGAACATCATTGATCAACATCAGCAGGTGCTCACCTGCGCGCTGAATGATGTTCAGGCCATCGCGTTGCTTGGCTGTGATCTCGCGCTCGTTGAGCAAAATCTGTGTGTAGCCGAGGATGCCGTTCAGCGGGGTGCGGAGTTCATGGCTCATATTCGCCAGAAATTCACTCTTGGCCCGGTTCGCCGCCTCCGCTGAGTCTTTGGCGACCTGAAGTTCTTTGTTCCAGCGCAAATTTTCCAACGCTGTCCCCAGGAATGTCGCGATGTGCAGCAGCAGATCTTCATCACGCTTGTCATAAGCATTGAGGCTTTGGCTGGCGACGTTGAGCGTTCCGATCACGCGCTGTTTGAGGATCATCGGCGCAATCAAGCTCGATTGCAGGCCCCCCTCCACCACAACGCTCGTTTCGGATAACGCCTCATCGTGCAAGTTGGGGTTGTTCAGCACACGGCGGCTGCGCATGGCCCGGCCAATCAGCGTCCCGTCAACTGGCAGCAGCGTCCCCGCCGGGACGACGCGTTTGGTTCCATGCAGCACCAAGACTCTGTATTGCGCGCCGTCGTCGGTCAGCAGCGCGATACTTGCACGGTCGGCGCGCACAATTTGTGAGGTGTGGCGGGTCACGATAGAGAAGAGTTCGTCCTCATCGGTCGCCATGCTCATCTTTTCGCTCATCTCGTTGAGATGGGCCAACTGCGCCGCGTACGCCTCGGTGTCGGTGAGGGTGTACTGCGTTTGCAACAGCAGCCCCCGGATGCGCTCCTCGCTTGCGCGCAACGCCTCCTCAACCCGTTTGCGCCCGGTGATGTTCTCGACAACACCAATCGAATGCTGGAAGCGCCCCTGAGCGTCGCGGATAGCAAAGATTGTGACCTCACTCCAAATCAAGTGACCATCACGATGTGCATACCGCTTCTCGGTGCGAAAATGCGTCCGCCCCCCGCTAACCACCGACTCGAACAACCCCCGGCTCGTCTCTAAATCGCGCGCATAGGTGAGCTGGGCGAATGTCATCTGTTCGAGTGCCTCAGCGCTGTAGCCGAACATCGTCTGAAACGCACGATTTGTGCGCACAAAACGCCCCTCAGCATCAGCGATCAACATGCCGACGGGCGAACTTTCAAAGAGGGTGCGAAACTGAAGTTCGCTGTCGGCCAGTGCCTTCAGAGCAGCTTTCCGTGCGGTGACATCACGCACCTGGGCGATGATCAGCAGGTTGCCATCCAGCTCGATCACCGAAGCCGAGATTTCGGAAACGAGCCGCCGCCCCCAACTGGTTGTACAAGTGAGTTCGTCTGTCCAGCCGTGCCCTTCAGCCTGAACGAATTGCAGAAATGCGTTGAATTCCGGCATCTCGTCTGGGTGGATGGCGCTGATGGCGATGTTCAGCAATTGTTCGCGTGTATAGCCCAACATCTGGCAGGCGCGGTCATTGGCATTGACGATTCGCCCCTGCGCTGGATCGATAACGAAAATCGCATCATTCGACCGCTCAAAGATACGCCGGAACCGCTGCTCACTTTCCCACAGCGCCTGTTCGGTCTGTCGCTGCCGGGCAACCTCACGTTCAAGCTGCGCGTTGCGGTGATGCAGCGCAGCCACCTCAGCAAGCAGTTCGGCTTTGGTTTTGTCCGTATCGAGCATCGGCCTGAAGATCTCCGCGTACGCCTCAGCGATTCTGCTTCGAGTGTACCCCGCAATTATTAGAGTTTTAAGACTCTTTATGGCGTAGGTGAGCAGCGTCGCGCGAATTTAGACCCCTCTTAGCTATCCTCGTCTGGCTGATCAGCGGCATTCATCAAGCCGTAGCGCCACGCCAACGCCGTCGCCTGGGCACGGTCGGTGACTTCAAGTTTGGCGAGAATCTGGGTCACGTGATTGCGCACTGTCCCCTCTGCCAAACTCAGGCGATCTGCGATGGCAGCATTTGTGAGACCGCTCGCCAACAAACGCAGCACTTTCAGCTCGCGCGGCGTGAGTTGGTCGCTGATCGCCTGCCCACCCGGCACACCGTAACGGATGTAGCTGTACAACTTCTCCGCGATGGCCGGATCAACGGGTGTGCGCCCGGCAATGGTGCCTTCGATGGCGGCGATGATGTCGTCGCGCCCGGTGTCCTTCAGCAGGTAACCATTCGCTCCAGCCCGGACAGCATCGACGACCCATTCGTCCTGATCGTATGTGGTCAAAACGAGCACCGCGATGTCTGGAAACCGGGCTTTGAAGGCGCGCGTGGCTTGGACGCCGTTCATCACCGGCATCTTGAGATCCATCAGCACGAGATCAGGTTGTAGGGTGGCGGCGTGTTCGAGCGCCTGTGCGCCGTCATGAGCCAAACCCACCACCGCAATTGTCGGGCTGGCGTTGAGCACGACCTGCAACCCCTCTGCAACGATCACTTGATCGTCCACAATCAACACACGGATCATCGGTTACGCTTTCTGGGTTCCATCGGGGAGCATTGGCTGGCGCTCAATGCAAAGCCGAACTTGCGTGCCTCGGTCGGGTAAGCTCTGGATGATGAGATCACCATCGATTAGCAGCGCGCGCTCCTGCATCCCGGTGAGGCCGAAATGTCCGTCTGGCGACCCGAGCGCCGCGTCGAAGCCGATCCCGTCGTCGGTGATGGTCAGGTGCAAAGTGTGTCGGTCCCGTCGCAGCCGCAGGTACAGCCGCTGTGCCTGCGCGTGCCGCACAACGTTGTTCAGGGCCTCTTCCGCGATTCGATAGATTTGCTGCTCGACTTCGGGCTGGATGCCTGTCACTTGTTCCGGCAGATCGAGCATGAGCCGCAGCCCGGCGCGCTGTGCCGCGCTTTCCGCCAACCGACGCAGCGCCAAAACCAATCCCAGCTCATCGACCGGGCGTGAGCGCAGCGCATGAACCGCCCGCCGCGCTTCGTTCAATCCTGTGCGCGTCAATTCCTGCGTCCGAACGAGCGTTTGACGCGCGGCATCGGGATCGCTGTCCCACA
>JAADYY010000693.1 GCA_010092805.1 Chloroflexota bacterium
AGCAGGTGCCGACGGGCGGGTTTCCCGTCATCTACGGCGAAATTGGCGGTAAAGCAGATAAAACGCTCTCGTTCTACGATCATTATGATGTCCAGCCCGCCGATCCGCTGGAGTTGTGGGAGTCTGAACCGTTCGAGCCGCAGATTCGCAACGGCACATTCTACGCACGCGGCGTCGCCGATAACAAAGGCAACCTGATCGCCCGCATTGCCGCTGTTGATGCCTACTTGCGGGCACGCGGCGAACTGCCGATTAATGTGAAGTTCATCTTCGAGGGCGAAGAGGAGATCGGCAGCCCGAATCTCGGTGCGTTTGCCAGCGCCAACCGCGATCTTATTCAAGCGGACGGCTGCATCTGGGAGGCGGGCTACTGCGATACCAAAGGCCGCCGTCAAGTGTACCTGGGCTTGAAAGGCATCCTCTACGTCGAACTCCGCACGCAGCAGGCGAATGTCGATTTGCATTCGAGTTGGGCCGCCGTCGTTCCCAGCGCCGCGTGGCATCTGCTGCGGGCGCTGCAAGCCCTCAATGCTGCCGATGATCGCGTGCTGATCCCTGGCTTCTATGATCGTGTACTTGCCCCAACTGAGTCGGATTGGGAGGTGTTGCGCCAGATGGATTTTGACGAAGAAGGTCGGCGCAAACTCCTGGAAATCGACGGTTACGTCAACAACCTCACCGGCGATCCGCTGCTGGAACAGTTCATCTTTCAGCCGACGTGCAATATCGCCGGGATGTGGTCGGGCTACACGGGCGATGGCATGAAGACCGTCCTGCCCCACACGGCGGGCGCGAAACTTGATTTCCGGTTGGTGCCCGATCAAGACCCGCACGAGATTTATGATTTGCTGGTCAAGCATCTGGCCGATTCTGGCTTCGGCGGTGTGGAGGTCAAGTTGTTAGCCGCCGAACATCCCGCCCGGACAGCCACCGATCACCCGTTTGCGCATGTGGTCATCGATGCCGCCCGTGACGTGTACGATCACGAGCCGGTGGTGATGCCACTCACGCCGGGCAGCGGCCCCATGTATCAATTGTGCCAAAAATTCGGCATTCCGGCGGTTTCGATTGGCGTGGGCAACGAAGATTCGCGCAACCATGCGCCCAACGAAAACATCCATGTGCGCGACTTTTACAAAGGCATCGAGCATATCGCCACCATCATTGATCGGTTTGGCACTGCTGTTTAGCAGCTCGGCGTTCTCATGTGGAGAATCCGGGGCCGCAGCGCAGCCCTGGTTAATTCCAACGTAATGTACAAATACTGAACAAAGTTGAGAGGTTTGAGGAGTACAATCATGCAATTCGCACCCCGTAAACTGTTGTTGCTGCTCTTGATCGCCATGCTCAGCCTGGGCGTGATGGTCTCCGCGCAGGACGGTGAGGTCATCCCGACGATCACCGTGCATTCGGTCACGCAAGCCGAACGCCCCGTCGAGTTTGAAGCGACCCGTCTGCTGGTCGAAAACATGCGCCAGCTCGGCCTGGATGTCGAGCACCGTGCGATCCCCTGGGCGCAGGTGATCGATGAGGTGTGGTTCACCCGTGAAGGCGAAGAAGCCTGGCAGATGACCGCCTGGCGGATGGTCGGTCGCCCGGAACGCTCCGACCCGGATGAATTCGCCTACAACCTGTTCCATTCCAGCGGCACCGAAGCTGGGTTCAACTTCCCTGGTTACGTCAACCCAGAATACGACGCGCTGGCTGAAGCGCAGCGCACCGAACTCGACCCAGAAGCGCGCCGTGACATCATCTTCGAGGCGCAGCGCATCATCGCCGAAGATGTGCCCAACATTTACTATGTGCACCCCAGCACCCCGCAGCTCGTGCGCAACGATGTGTGGGATGTCAGCACCGTTGTGGAGCAGTCGGGCATCGGCATCCACAATTTCTGGACGTGGACACAGCTAACGCCCATCGGTGACCAGGCGGACATCATCACCAGCACCACCAGCTTCCTGGAAGCGTTCAACCCGCTGTACATCGCCGGCGACGCGCCGTCGCGCGTGACCGAACTCGTGTGGGATCGCCTGATGCGCATCGGGCCGGATGGTCTGCCGCAGTTGTGGGCCGCCGAGTCGGTGGAGTGGGAAGACAACATTAATGTGGTGATCACCCTGCGCGAGGGCATGACCTGGCACGATGGCACCCCGGTCACCGTTGAGGACGCTGTGTATTCGTTCGAGGCGATCCTTTCGGACGAGGCCCCGATGTACACGCCGTTTGTCTCCGGCGTCGACACCATCGAAGTCATCGACGAACTGTCCATGCGTATCACCCTGTTCGAACCGTCGGCGGCCTTTGAAACCTCGACGCTGGCCAAGCTCAACCTGATCCCCAAACATATCTGGGAACCGTACATCAACGAAGTGATGACTCAGGACGAAGTCAACGCCGAAGACATCCAGGAAGAGATTCCGATTGGCTCTGGCCCGTACCGGATGGTCGCTTACGACGTGAACGAGTTCGTGATCCTGGAACGCTTCGATGATCACTTCGCGCCCCCGGCAGCGGAGCGCTGGATTATGAACGTGCTGCCCAACCAGGAAGCCACCCTCGGCCAGATCCAGACGGGCGAGATGAACTTCCTGTGGGAATGGGCCGGCGACTCGGAAATCCTCGCGCTGATCGCGGAATCCGATCCGAACCTGGAACTGTTCGCCAGCCCCAGCATGGGCTTCCAGTATTTCGCGTTCAACCTGCGCATGGAACCGTTCAGCGATCCGGCGTTCCGCCGCGCCATCGCCCATCTCGTGCCGCGCGAGACGATCATCAACAACATCTACAAGGGTTTCGGGATCGAGGCGACCTCATACGTCGCGACGCCGTTCGAGTTCTGGCACAACCCGGCTCTGCCGGAGTATGAATTCAGCATCGAGCGCGCCCAGGAAGTGTTGGCCGAAGCGGGCTACACCCTCAACGCCGACGGGCGCTTGCTGTACCCGGCGAACTAACCTATCAGCATCAACTCACCGTCAACGACGCGGTCGGGGCATCCGTTTGGGTGCCCCGGCTCACATGCAGTTTGAGCCGTAAGGAGTCCAGTTTATGCGCCGGGGCATCTGGTGGTATATCGGCGGTCGCCTGCTGCAAAGCCTGATCGTGCTTTGGGTCATCGTGACGTTTCTGTTCTTGCTATTTCGCTTGGCACCGGGCAACCCGCTGGCCTCGTACATCGATACCAACTTCACCGCCGAGCAGGAAGAAGCGCTGCTGGCACGCTTTGGGCTGGATCGTCCGTTGGGCGAACAATACCTGATTTACATCGGCAACCTGCTGCGCGGCGACTTGGGCGACTCGTTCAACCAGCGCGGCAAGTCGGTCGCCGAGATCCTCGCTGACGACTTACCCAACACCCTGTATCTGACGCTGACGTCGCTGCTGCTGGCGTATGTGATTGGCATCATCGGCGGGATCGTCATGGCTGCCCGACGCGGCACATGGTCGGAGCGGGTCGGCATCACCTTCACGTTGATGTCGCGGTCGGCACCGCAGTTCTGGGTGGGGATGCTGCTGCTGGCGATTTTCGCATTTCAACTCCGCATCCTGCCCTCGTCGGGGACAGCCCCACCGGGCATGTTTTACACCAGCGAATTGGAAAAGCTCACTTCGCCGACGTTCTGGCGTCACATGATCCTGCCGACACTCACGCTGGCGTTGTACCTGCACGGCTTGCCGTTGCTGCTGATGCGCTCCAATATGCTGGAAATCCTCGATCAGGACTTCATGACGATGGGCCGGCTGGCCGGGTACCCGGAATGGCGCTTGCTGCTGCAAAACGCCGCGCGTAACGC
>JAADYY010000694.1 GCA_010092805.1 Chloroflexota bacterium
AATCAGGCACCGCGCATCGCTGAGAAGGGCGCACCAGGCGAAGATCGCTGGTTGCAGCTCGAACTCAAATTGATCGCGGATGTCGGGATCGTTGGGGTGCCGAATGCGGGCAAATCGACGCTGCTGTCGGTGATCAGCAACGCCAAGCCGAAGATCGCAGCATATCCCTTTACGACACTGGAACCGAATCTCGGCGTGGTGATCCGCGACAACCGCGATATTGTCTTCGCGGACATTCCCGGTCTGGTCGAAGGGGCGCACATGGGCGTTGGCCTGGGTCATGCGTTCTTACGCCATGTCCAGCGCACACGGATGCTTGTCCATCTGCTGGACGGCGACGGCGACGATCCGGTTGCAGATTTCAACCAGATCAACGCGGAACTCGCGCTGTTCGATGCGCGACTGGGCGAAAAGCCGCAGATCGTTGTGCTGAACAAGCTGGATCTGCCGCATGTGCAGGCGCGTTGGCCGCAGATTGAGGCGGGTTTGCGTGCGCGCGGCGTCGCGCCGATGGCGATCTCGGCGGTCGCGCAGCAGAATATCGAGGCGCTCATTCATGCGGTGTTTGCGCAGCAGGAAACGCTGCCAGCAGCGCCGACGTTTGCTGCCGAAGCAGCCATGCCCGTCTACGGGCTGGAAGTGGACGACGCGCCGATCTTTGCGATCAAGCAGCTTGGCGATGACGCTTACCGTGTCACGGGCGAGCGGATCGAACGTGCGGCTTCGATGACGTACTGGGATTACGATGAGGCGATTCTGCGGTTCCAGCGGATTCTCGATACACTCGGTGTGACCGACGCGCTCCGAGCGGCGGGGGTTCAGGAAGGCGATACCGTCTTCATCGGTGATCACGAATTGGAATGGTCGGACTGATTAAGTGAGTACACGCTAGTGGAACGTATCGGGATTCTCGGCGGGACGTTCGATCCGCCGCATCTGGCGCATCTGATCCTTGCTGAATATGCCCGCGACGCTGCCGATTTGGGGCGGGTGTTGTTCGTCCCGGCGGGGCTGCCGCCGCACAAACAGGCGACGCGTACCCCAATTGAGCACCGATTAGCGATGCTCGAACTGGCGATTGAAGATCGGGATTGTTTCGCAATTTCGCGCGTCGATATTGACCGTCCGGGGCCACATTACACCGTCGATATGATCAAGCTGCTGCAAGCGGAGCACACTCAAGCTGAGCTGTATTTCTTGATGGGTGGCGACTCGCTGCGTGACCTGCCGAAGTGGAATCGTCCAGAGCAGTTGATCACGTTGGTCAGGTTCGTCGTCATGAACCGGCCCGATTTGGAGATTAGCGCCACGATGCATCAAGCACGGTTTCCGGGGCTGGCCGGGCGCGTGACGCTGCTGAATTCGCCGCTGCTGCTGGGCATCTCGTCAACATACATCTCCGAACAAATTCATAAGGGCCGCAGTGCGCGCTATCTGGTGCCAGACGCGGTGCTCGCCTACATTCGTGACCACAAGTTGTATCAGGATTGACCATGCACAACCGGGATCAGTCAACGGTTCGCGCCATCGTGGTTTGCGCGGGGCTGCTGGTGGCGCTGGGATTCGTCATCACAGTCCCTGTGACCTCTTCACCGTCGGCTGGGCAGCCCGCGCCGACGTTGGTGCCGCCGACGCTCGTGCCCACACCGGAGCAGGCCATGCTCGACGTGCTGCCGTCAGAGTCGGCGGTTGCGCGGATTCAGCGTGACGGGGTGGTGCGCGTTGGGGTATTGTACACAGCGCCGCCCTTCGGCGATTTCAACGCGCGTGGCGAGCCAAGCGGCTTCGATCCAGATTTGGCCCGCGCGTTCGCTGAGGTGTGGGGGGTTGAGGTCGAGTTTGTGCAAGCGACCCGGCAGACGGGCATCGACTTGGTGACGAGCGGTGCCATTGATCTGTTGATTGCAGCGCAGCCGCACCTGCGTGAATACGACCCGTATGTCGAGTTCAGCCACACCTATTACCCGGCCAATCAAGTCATCGCGGTGCGGCAGGGCGACGGCGCGACCGCGCTCGGTCATATGGCGGAGCGAGTCGTTGGGGTGGTCATGGGCACGCGCGGCGAACTGGCCGTGGATGATTGGTTGTCGCGCGTCGATTATCCGGTGAATGTCCGCCGCTACTTCACCCTGGATTCAGCATTGGCCGCGCTCCACACCGCTGACGATGGGCTGAGGCTTGACGGTGTCATCGCAAGCCGCGTGCGGCTGGAGCGGGCGATCAATCCGGCTGAGGTGCGTTTCGTCGCTGAGCCGGTGATGTTGGAACCCTACGCAATCGCGCTGCCGCGTCAAGATGTCAACCTGCGCAATCTGGTCAACCGGACGCTGCAATATTTGCTGCGCAGCGGTCGGCTGGATGAGATCCACCGGGATCATTTCGAGAATGCTGCTTATCCGCGCGGGGTATTGATCCCCTGGCTGAACGTGGGTGACGATCCACCACAGATCGATCAGGTTGCTGCGGACATGCCGTTCCCGCAGCAGTACACAGTCCCACGTTTGCAAACGGCGGGGCGGCTGCGGGTGGCGGGGGTGCGCGAACTGCCGCCCGATGCACCTGAGAGCGCACAACGCGCCGACGCGCTCAACCGTGCGCTGATCAATGAGTTGGCGCGGCGCTGGAACGTGACTGTTGAGTTTGTCCCCGACAGCGGTGACGACGCCTTTGAATTTGTCGCGCAGGGTCAGGCGGATCTGGCGGTTGGGGTGCAGCCAAACTGGGCGTTCACCGACCGCGTTGATTTCACCAGCCCCTATCTTATTCACGGCATCCGCCTGATGATCCGGGCAGACGACAACATCAATGGGTGGGGCGATCTTCGTGGCGCGACGATTGGGATCTTTGCGACTGAGCCGGGCGTCTCCGCTATTATCCGCCAGCAAGCGGACGCTGCCAACGCCATCATCGATGATATATTCACGCTCACCAACGAAGCGGACGCCGCGTTTGCAATGCTGAACGATGGCACCGCCGAGATTCTGCTGGGCGCGGTGCTGGGCGACAGCCTCAAGTTGGCGATCCATATCGAGCGTAACCCGGACGCGCTGACACTGCTCACCAACAGCGGCAGTCCCATCTGGTACACGCGCAACTATGTCGCGCTGGCGACCCCGCGCAACGATCTCGATTTCCGGCTGTTGGTCGAATACACCCTGCAAGAAATTGTCCGCGATGGGACTATGCAGGCATTACTCGCGCCGGTGATGCTGCCCTCGGATCTGCCGCAGTTTGATGTCTGGCCCGGATCAGGCACATACCTCGGCTTCGACCTGCGGCGGTGAGAGGCTGATGCAGTACCTCCCGCAAATCCGCCCGATCACCGTTGAGGGGCTGCGATTCGTGTGTGCAATGGGGGGCAGCCCCAGCAACCCGCCGCTGCTGCTGCTGCCGGGATGGATGAGCACGCCGGGGGTGTGGGACAGCACCATCGGGGCGCTGCGTGCGACGCATTACTGCGTTGCCATTGGGTTGCTGGGCAGCGGCGAAAGCGACAAGCCGCCGCGTGGCGACTACCGGATCGCAACACAGGGGCGGCATGTCCTGGCCATCGCAGATGTGCTGGGCATCGACACGTTTTCGCTGATGGGGCATTCGCGCGGTGGGCAAATCGCGCTGAGCATTGCGGCCCGCCAGGCCCCGGAGCGGGTTGAGCGGCTTATACTGGTCACGCCGGTCGTCAATGGGCGGCTGGCACCTTACGCAGAGCGCTTCATGTTTCCGTTCGTTGCTCTGGGGCGGCGGCTTCCCTGGCTGTACAGCATAGCACGCTGGTTGGTGCCGCGTTTCCCAGCCTACAGCCACCTGATGTATGGTCCACAGGTTTATGACAGCCGCACACTGCCGCTGCGGCAGATGCGCAGTGAGCAGCTTTCGGCGCTCCAACGTGCGTCAATGCGCCCCAACTACCTGACCATGCGCACCATGCGCGCAACCGATCTCACGCTTGATTTGCACCGTGTCAAAGCCGCCACCACCGTGATCGCTGGCACCCACGATGGTGTGGTGCCGCCGGAGCAAAGCCGATTGGCGGCAGCGCGCATCCCCGGTGCGCAGCTTGTGACGCTGGAACGCTGCGGCCATTACCCAATGTGGGAGCAGCCCGAAACTTACTTGGAAGCCGTTTGCGCGGCGCTCGGTTGCGCCTGATCGACGCGAGATCACGGCGGATCGTTGATTTGCGCGGCGGCCTTTGTCTCGGCTGGCTGTGTCTGTTGGCTGCGGCGCTGACCCAGCGTCGCCAGTGTCACCCCAACCAGAACCAAGCCGCTGCCGTAGATTTGCAGTTCCAGCGGCACCTCGCCCAGCAGGATGAACGCCGCGATTGCGCTGCTGATCGGTTCGAGCTGTGTCGCCACACCGACATAGGTTGCTGACACGTAGCGCAGCGCATAATTGAACGACGAATGCCCGATCAACTGGGGCACCAACGCCAGCACCAGAATCCACAGATAACCGTCGGGGCTGTACCCGGTGAGCGGGGTACCCGTCACGGGCAGCAGCACCGTGAGGAAAACTGCGGCCACCCCATACACCAGCCAGATATACGGCAGCAGCGAGAGCTTCGCGCGCACGGTGCGCCCGATCACCAGGTAGACGGCGACGGCCATCGCGCCAGCGAGCGCCAGCCCACCGCCCAGCAGCGGGTTGCTGCCGGAGCCAATATCCTCCGCGCCTGCGCCCGCG
>JAADYY010000154.1 GCA_010092805.1 Chloroflexota bacterium
AGCGTCAGATGTGTATAAGAGACAGTGGCAGCGCTTATCGCGGCGTTGGGCTGCCCGATTGTGTGCACCAAGCGCAAAACACCGCCGCCAAAATCCTCGCCAATGCTCGAGAGCGCGTCGTCACAGGCTGACTTCCGGGTCTATCAAGCGTGCTAAGGAGGCTGTCTGAGATTTAGACAGCCTCATAACTTCCTTTGCCAACATTGTTCCCCCCCCGCCCCGAAAATCAGGCAGAATCGCTAGCGCGGCGGCGCGCTGATGGGTACGATCTGCGCGAACGACCGGACGGACAGCTTATTTACAACAACCCGCGAAGGTGCACAGCGTATGTCAAACCAGGCCATCAAGAGCATCGGCGTGCTCACCAGCGGCGGTGACGCACAGGGGATGAATGCAGCGATTCGCGCTGTGGTGCGGTCGGCCATCCGCTTGGGGGCGGAGGTCTATGCGATTTACGAAGGGTATCAGGGGATGGTATCCGGCGGCAATTACATCCGGCGCATGATGTGGGATTCAGTGGGTGGCATTCTCCAGCAGGGCGGCACGATCATCGGCACCGCGCGCTGCGCCGAGTTCCGCACGCGCGAGGGGCGGCGGCGGGCCGCCAAGAATCTCATTCTGAACGGCATCGACGCCCTCGTCATCATCGGCGGTGATGGCAGCCTGACCGGTGCGAACATCATCCGCGAAGAGTGGCCTAGCTTGTTGAGCGAATTGGTCGAAAACGGCGAAATTAGCAGTTCCGACGCGGCACGCTACCCACGTCTGAGTCTAGTGGGGTTGGTGGGGTCGATTGATAACGACATGTTCGGCACCGATATGACTATCGGGGCGGACTCAGCGCTGCACCGCATCACCGAAGCCATCGATGCGTTGGGGAGCACCGCCGCCAGCCATCAGCGCACCTTCGTCGTTGAAGTGATGGGCCGTCACTGCGGCTACCTCGCGCTGATGAGCGCTATCGCCACTGGTGCCAACTGGGTCTTCATCCCAGAAAATCCCCCGGAGTCCGACAACTGGGAGGAGGAACTCTGCGAGACTCTGCTGACCGGGCGCGGCAGGGGCCGCCGCCAAAGCACCGTCATCGTCGCAGAAGGTGCGTGCGACCGTCACGGCCAGCCGATCACGAGTGAGTATGTGCGGCAGGTGCTGGAAGACCGCCTCAAATCTGAGGGCGAAGACATCCGCACCACGATTCTGGGGCATGTGCAGCGCGGCGGCGCGCCCAGTGCGTTTGACCGCAATCTGAGCACGATCTTGGGTCATGCTGCCGTCCATTCGCTGTTCAGCGAGGCCCAGGAGACCGAACCCCAGGTGATCGGCATCCGCGAGAATGATGTGATTCGCTCGCCGCTGATGCATTGCGTCGAAAAAACCCACAGTGTCGCCGAAATGATCGAAAAGCAGCAGTACGCGGAAGCCATGCGGCTGCGCGGCGGCAGTTTCGCCGACTCGGTGCAAATCCTCAATACCCTGATGCGTGCTTCTGCCCATCGCAACCATGCCGACCACAAACAATTGCGAATCGCGGTGATGCACTGCGGCGCGCCCGCCCCAGGGATGAACACAGCGGTGCGCGCGGCGGTGCGGTTGGCGCTTGATGAGGGGCACACTGTACTGGGTGTGCAGAACGGCTTCACAGGCTTGATCAAAGGTGATGTGATCGAGATGGACTGGATGAGCGTCAGCGGTTGGGTGGGGCGCGGCGGCGCAGAGCTGGGCACCAACCGCCACGTACCGGAAGTCGATCAACTGGACGCCATTGCAGCCGGGTTGGATCAGTATGATGTTCAGGCGCTGCTGCTCATCGGGGGGTGGTCGGGCTACGAGGCCGCCTATCGTTTGCTCAACCACCGTGACGCTTACAGCGCTTTCAACATCCCGATCATCTGTTTGCCCGCGTCGATCAACAATAATCTGCCCGGCTCCGAATACAGCATTGGCGCAGATACTGCCCTCAACGACATCGTCAACTATGTCGATAAAATCAAACAGTCGGCGGTCGCTGTGCGCCGCTGCTTCGTCGTGGAATTCATGGGCCGCTACTGCGGCTACCTGGCGGTGATGAGCGGTTTAGCGACCGGTGCAGAGCATGTCTACATTCATGAGAACGGCCTCACACTCAAGGATCTATCACGCAACATCGGCGATCTGATCAAGCGCTTCGAACTCAACGAGCGGTTGGGCCTGATTATCCGCAACGAAGAGGTAGATCGGTTTTACACAACGGAATTCATTTGCTCGCTGTTCGAAAAAGAAGGTGGCGATCTGTTCGATGTGCGTCAGGCGGTGCTCGGTCATGTGCAGCAAGGCGGCAACCCGTCACCCTTTGACCGGATTCAAGCAACGCGGATGGCCGCTCGCTGCATCGAATATCTACAGCAAACGACCGACGCAGCCAGCCAACCCGCCGTGTGCATCGGGTTGCAATCGGGCCGCTTAATGTTCACCGATCTCGCGGAGATGCCGAATCTTGTGGATTGGCAGTACCAGCGCCCGAAGTCGCAGTGGTGGCTCAACCGCACGGCCATCGCTTTTGAGATGTCAATCCGGCCAAGCGTGGATTGAGCAGCCGTCGAAAACAGCGCTCAGGGAATGATCTACGCGCCGCTGCGCGCTGTCGATCACCCCTGAGCGTTGCTGGCACGCCTTCTAATGCGTCAGTGTGTATTCGTGGACGAAATCCGCCAGTCGCTTCACGTTCTCGACGGGTACACAGGGCAGCACCCCATGCCCCAGGTTGAAAATGTGCCCCGGCTGGCCGTTCATCTGATCAAGCACGCGCTGTGCACGGGGTTGCAACGCTTCCCACGACATGGTGAGGGCCGCCGGGTCGAGGTTGCCCTGAACGATGGTGTCCGCTCCGAGGCAGTGTCTCACTTTGCTCAGCTTCGTCCGCCAATCAACGCTGATCACATCGCCGCCCGCTGCCTGAATCAGATCGAGCATCCCGCTGGTGCCGGTGCTGAAGTGGATCACCGGGACGCCCGCCTGTTTGGCAATGGCGATGGCGCGCTGGCTGTAAGGCAGCACGTATTGTTCGTAGTCGTCGGGGCTGATCTCACCCACCCAACTGTCGAACATCTGCAACACTTGCGTCCCCGCCTGCGCCTGCGCCAGCAGATAGTGCCCGGCCACTTCGCTGAATTTAGACATGAGTTCGTGCCACACGTCCGGCTGTTCCATCATCAAGCCCTTGACGTGCAGTCGATCCTTGCTCTTGCTGCCCTCGACGGCGTAACTCGCCAGCGTGAACGGCGCACCGCTAAAACCGATCAAGGGGATGCCGCGGCTGTCAAGTTCGGGACGCACAAGCCGAATCGCTTCGAGTGTGAAGGGCAGAGTCGCCTCTGGTGGCAGCACCCGCAGTTGCGCAACATCTGCCGCACTGCGCACCGGGTTGTAGATGACCGGGCCTTTGCCTTCGATGAATTCGAGGTCTAACCCCATGCCCATCAGCGGCGGCAGAATATCTGCAAAGATGATCGCAGCATCCAAATCAAAGGCGTCGATGGGCTGCATCGTCACTTCGCAGGCCAGTTCCGGCGTTCTGATCACTTCCAGGATGTTATATTTCGCGCGGATCTCCCGGTATTCTGGCATGTATTGCCCTGCCTGGCGCATCAGCCAGATCGGGGTGGCATCGACTGGCAGCCCCATGCACGCGCGCAGCAAGCGGCTGTCTTGTACGCGGGCACTGCCTAGATCAAGTTCCATTGTGTGCTGCACAGGTTTTCAACCTTTCTCATCGGTGCGGGCGTTGAGGATTCACGAATATTGCATTGATTTTTCATAAGTAACGCTCGGTTGCAAACTACGGTTAAACCACCAGATTTCTCAATGTGAAGATTGACAATACATCTATGCAAGTTAAAAATAATTCTACAAAAATCTGCGAAATAGTGCAACAAATTCACCTCCGAATTCTATACAATTGTACACACGCATATAAACACATCACTGCGCGGCGGTTGGCGAAATATCTGCGTGGCCTATGCCCTCTAGATCCCAGTGACGGTTGCGTTTTGTGAGGCCAGCACCCCAATGAGCCGCCCCATCCTTTACAGTTCAATTCGGTCGCCCCACTGCCTGAAGGTTGCGCTGTTTTTGCAGGAAAAGGGAATCGTGTTTGACCGCGTCGAGATCGACCTCCCAGCGCGTCAGCAAAAATCCCCCGCTTACCTGCGGATCAATCCGTTTGGATTGGTGCCCGCTTACACCGACGATTACGGCCCGCACGCCGATTCCCTGTTGATCATGCATTATCTGGAATGGCGGCATCCACAGCCGCGCCTCTTTCCCGCCGCTGAAACGGATTGGCCCGATGCCCTCAACTGGATCGAGCGATCCAGCGGCCCATTCCGTGATGTGAGCCATCATCTGTACTGGCAGATCATCGAGCCGCCGACTTCCGGCACCGATTGGGATCGTGTCGCTGCGCTCAAAACCGAGGGAATCATGCTGCTCGATACGCTGGAAGCCCATCTGGCGCACCGCCAATTCATGTTCGGCGAGTTTGGGGTGGTCGATATTGCGCTGATCCCCTGGGTACACGGGTATCGGCGCTTCGATTTGATCAGCGCTGAACGGCACCCCCACACCGCCGCCTGGATCGAGCGGGTGAGCACACGCCCGTCATTCCAAAATAATTATCAGATTAAAGGACGTTTCTTTTCTGGCGATACAGCGTAAGATAAGGAGATTAGCAGCGTCTCATCTTTGCAGTGTTTGCCCAATTCAGGATAGTTTCGCGCCCGATGGGAACGTTTCTGGCCCGCAGATTGATATTTTCGGCCTTCGTGCTGCTCGGCGTCTCGGTGATCGTGTTCGGATTGCTGCGGCTGTCCGGCGACCCGACCGCCTTGATGCTGCCCATCGACGCGACCGAAGAAGACGAAATCGTCCTGCGGCGCGCCCTGGGGTTGGATGAACCGCTGCCCGTACAGTATTTGACATTCCTGAGCCGGGCGGTGGTCGGTGATTTCGGCACTTCGATTCGCCATCGCCAACCTGCCTTGCAGATGGTCGCCGAACGCATCCCGGCCACGCTCGAATTGGCGGCGCTGTCGTTTGTTGTCGCGCTGCTCATCGCGCTGCCGCTGGGGATTTTCTCGGCGCTGTATCCGAATTCGTTCATCGACCGCCTCAGTGTTTTGATGGCGTTGGTGGGTCAGGCCGTACCGACATTCCTGCTGGGCATCATCCTGATTCTGGTCGTCTCTGTGCAGTTACAACTGCTGCCGGCGTTCGGTCGCGGTGGCATCGAGAACTTGATCCTGCCGGCGCTGACTCTGGGCACTTACTCAGCGGCCTTCATCAACCGCCTGCTGCGGTCGAGCATTCTGGAAGTGCTCGATACTGATTTCATCCGCACAGCGCGCGCGAAGGGTTTTGCGAATCGCTATATTGTCATCCGGCACGCCCTCAAAAACGCGGCTATTCCAGTGATTACGGTGATGGGTTTGCAGGTGAGCGCGCTGCTGAGCGGATCGGTGGTGACGGAGACGGTGTTCGCCTATCCCGGCGCGGGGTTGCTGCTGGTGCAGGCCCTGGGCAACCGCGATTTCCCGGTAGTGCAGGCGTTCGTCATGGTGATCGCCGTGCTGGTGATCATCATCAATCTGGTGGTGGATGTGATTTATGGCCTCGTCGATCCACGTGTGCAGATTACAGGATAACTCTGAGTAACCGATGGCCGAGTCGCTTCAGCAAACCACCGTCCCTCAATTGGCAACACCGCACGCCGAGCGGCGCACGCGCCCACGTTGGCAGCAAAACCTGTTCGCGCTGCTGTATGATCCGGTGACACTCATCAGCCTGATCGTACTGACCGCCGTAATCGTGATGGCGGTTGCCGCGCCTGTGCTCACGCCACACGACCCAGAGCTACAATCGCTGCGGCTGCGGACGCGCCCCCCGTTCTGGTTGATGAACAACGAACCCGGCTATCCGCTGGGCACTGACGCACTCGGGCGCGACATCCTCAGCCGAATCATCTTCGGTGCGCGCGTATCGATGCTCGTCGGCATCGGCGCGGTGATCATCCAGGGCACGATTGGGGTGCTGGTTGGGCTGATGGCCGGGTTTTTCGGCGGCTGGATTGACACGGTGCTCATGCGCCTCGCGGATATTCAGCAGGCCATCCCCTTTCTGATTTTGGCAGTTGCCGTCGCCGCAGTCGTTGATCAAAGCTTGCTCAACGTGATCATCGTGCTGGGCGTGGCGGGCTGGGTGCCCTATGGGCGCGTCGTGCGCGCAGAAGTGCTCAGCGTGCGCGAACGTGAATTCGTCACAGCAGCGCGCGCGTTGGGCAGCTCAAATTTACGGCTAATCTTCACGCACATCCTGCCGAACGTTGCCGCATCCATCACTGTGATCAGCACGCTGACGATCTCGACGATGATTCTGGCCGAAGCCTCGCTCAGCTTTCTTGGCTTAGGCGTGCCCCCATCGACACCCACCTGGGGGGGTATGGTCGCGGCAGGCCGGGATTATCTGGCGACAGCCGCGTGGGTGAGCATCATCCCCGGCATCGCGATCTTCTTAACTGTGCTGTCCATCAACTTGTTGGGCGATAAACTGCGCGCCTTGCTCGATCCGACGTTGTGAACGGAGATAGACCGCTATGATCCGACACCAACCGCAGCGCGCCGTGACGGTGCGCTTCTACGGCGTGGTCTGTAGTTAGCGGGGGCAGCTTTCGTGCAACCCCCTGCCCCCGCCACCCACCACAGAGAGCGCAGAAGCTGTAGAAGATTTATCGGTCAGTTTCACTTGTATCTGCAACACTTAAGGAGAACTGCAATGAAACATCTACGTTTGTTGGCTGTCATCGCGTTTGCGCTGCTGTTGGTCGTGCCGACCGCAGCCCAGGATGAGTCGAGCATCACGATTGCGCTCGGCACCGACGCCGCCTCGCTCGACCCGCAGTTGCAGAATGATGCGTTCACCACCAGCATCCTCAGCAACATCTTCGACACCCTCATTTACCGCACCGCCGATCTGGCTTTGGAACCGGGTTTGGCGACCGATTGGGAACTCATCGAAGACACCACCTGGGAACTCACCTTACAAGAAGGGATCACCTTCCACAACGGTGAGGCACTCACCGCCGCTGATGTCGAGTTCTCGCTGGAGCGCCCGCTCGACGAGTCGCTCGGCTCGCCGCTGACCTCGCGCTTCCGCGTGATCGAGGATGTTGAGGTGGTCAATGACTTCACCGTTCGCGTTCACACCGTCAACCCCTACCCGCTGCTGCCCGCCCGCCTGAGCGAGTGGTTTATCATCCCGCAGGATTACTTCGAAGCCAATGATCCCGCGTTTGTCTCGGAAAACCCGGTCGGCACCGGCGCGTACCGCTTCGTTGAGTGGGTGCGTGACGATCACCTGGATTTGGTGGCGAACGAAGATTACTGGCGCGGCGCTCCGGAGATCCAGAACGTGCGCTTCCGCCCGATCCCGGAAACCTCGACCCGCGTCGCTGCGCTGCAAGCCGGCGATGTTGACCTGATCACCAACGTTCCGGCGTTCCGTCAGGCCGAATTCGAAACCGCCGATAACCTCGAAATCCGCACGGTGCCGAGCACCTTCTTCCAATACGTGGGCTTGGACGGCACCAAGAATGAAGCGCTCGCCGATGTGCGTGTGCGTCAGGCGCTCCAGTACGCGACCAACGTGCCGGAGATCATCGAGTTCCTGTTTGACGGCTCCGGCGCACAGATCGCCGTGCCGTTGGCTTTCGGCACCTTCGGTCTGGACGAGTCGATTGAGCCATATCCGTATGATCCAGATCGTGCCCGTGAACTGCTGGCAGAAGCCGGTTATGGTGACGGCCTGACTATCGCCATGGACGCGCCGACCGGTCGCTACGCGCAGGATCGCGAAGTGGCCGAAGCGCTGGCCGGGCAATGGGCACAGGTCGGCATCACGGTTGACCTGAACATCAACGCCTGGGCCGACCAGTTGGCGCGCTACCGTGACGGCGACGCGCTGGTCGAAACCCACTTCATGGGTTGGGGTACCAGCACCTTCGACGCCGACGATGTGCTGTTCAGCGCGTTCGCTAACCGCCCCAACAAGACCAACTATATCAATGACGAACTCACCGAACTGGTGACCACGGCCCGCACCAGCCTCGATCAGGAAGAACGCGCCGAACTGTACGGCCAGGCCCTGGCGATCATTTATGAAGAAGTGCCCTGGATCTCGCTGTTCCAGCAGTTCGACATCTACGGCGTGCGCAGCGACCTGAACTGGCAGCCGCGCCCGGATCAGAAGATCGAAGTGCGCACCATCTCCATCGAGAGCTAGCAGTAAGCTCGCGCAACATCACTGAATCAAAAGGGCGAGGCACATGACCTCGCCCTCCTCGATCAAATTCGGTGTTTAGCCGTCGTTATTCGCCGCCCTCGCGCAGTTCCACCTCAATCGGCTCGAACGCTTCACCAATCACATCCAGATCTGGGAAGTCGGCCAGCAGCGCTTCCAACGCCGCTTCTGCCAAATCGGTGCGGAACGCGCTTTCGTCCGGCGCTTCGTTGATCACCGCACCCTCCAGCGCCACATCCACTGTTTGATCCCACAGATCGGTGTCGAGCACACCGATCCCCAGCGGCGACGGCCAGATCAGCCTGTTGATCTCATTCAACTGCCAGCGCTGATGGCTTTCGCCGAGCGTGGTGCCGTTATCAAGAACGATTTCGGCGCATTCGTCGAAGTTGTCACGGCAGTAGATCCAGCCCCGGAAGCTCGCCTTCAGGAAGCGCATGGCGATGTCTTCGTTGCCTTCTTCAGCCAACCAATCGGCATTCACAAAGAGGTGATCCTGAAGCATGGCGGTGCCGACATCATTGAAATCGATCACGTTGAGTTCTTCCGGCTGGAACAGCTCGCCTGTCTCCGGGTTGATCTGCTCAAGCACCTGCGCGTATTCGTTGTAGGTCATGGCCTGCGCCGCGTCAACTTCGCCGTTGACCAGCAGCGCCATATCGAACGGCTGCAGCACAATCGTCACATCGTCCGGGTTTTCCGGGTCGATGTCGGCGGCGCGCATGGCGGCGAACAGCTCATGCTCGTTGCCAAAGCCCCACGTGCCAATGCGCATCCCCTCGAAATCTTCGACAGTTTCGATGCCAGATTCGACGAACGCGACTTGCAGCGTGCCGCTGCGCTGGAAGACCTGCCCAATATTGACCAGATCCACGCCCTGCTCGTTAGATTCGAGCACCTTCGGCACCCACGCGATCCCGAACTCAGCGCCACCCGACGCAACCACCTGCTGCGGCACGATCTCAACCGCACCCTCAAGGATCGTCAAGTCGAGGCCCTCATCTTCATAAAAACCCAGGTCGTGTGCAGCGAAGTACCCGGCGAACTGCGACTGCGCCACCCACTGCAATTGCAACCGGACGGGGACAAGTTCTTCGTCCTGCGCACCGACGCCGAACGCGCCAAGTGCAATCACGGCGATCAAGAACATTACGAGCACTTTCTTCATGGTGAGAATCTCCTTCAGCAAACAGATCAAGTAGCGAATACAGCGAAACTACAGCATTTTGAGCAAAACAGCCCGCGAGTCCGCACACGCAAACCCACCGGCTGACCGCTAACGATTATCAGTGCTGCGAAACGATGAATGCCAGGGCATCA
>JAADYY010000695.1 GCA_010092805.1 Chloroflexota bacterium
GGTTATGCCGTGTTTCAGACCGATGGCGAACTGAACCGCGCCCGTGTCGCGGCGGGCACCACGAACCCCGACCCCATGACGCGGATTACACTGTTCAAGCGCAAGCAGACGACGCCCGAACGCCTCAATGGCCGCGAACTGCTGCGCCGCTACGACCTCCTGCCGGAGGAGTGCCATTACAACGAAATCTCGTGCAAGCGCTGTGCTGACTGTATTACCTATGGGTTTGCGGTAGGTGACGGCGGCAGCGAAAAGAGCAAAGTCTACGCCGATTCCGCTTTTTCGCTCACCGATTACGGCACCAGTCACGAGGTATTCACGCTGAACGCGCCTTACGAAGACGGCACCATGAGTGAGAAAGGGGTCGTCACTTCGCGGATCAGCCAGCAGGATCATGTCAAGCCGGGGGTGATTTTCCCGGCGGTGATCACCACACGCGACCTGACCGAGGCCCTGTTCGTGTATGTGTTGAACAATGTGCTGCGGACGACACGCTACGGCGCGACGACCACGCGCGGCGGCACCGTGCGCAACCATGTCGCAGCGATCATCCTCAGCGACGGCGAGATTTTCAGCAATTTGCTGTTCACCCAGCGGTTGTTCGACGCCCTACCCAGCAATCCCGGCCTGGACCCAGTACCCGTTGGCGCGGCGCTGGAAGCAGCGTTGAAACTGATCCCGGCGCTGCTGGCTGAAGACAGTGTGCGCGATCATCAGGTGCTGCTGGGCACAGCGCTCGACGAATATTTGGCCTCGGTGCGCGGGATGGACGAAGCGACCCTGGTTAATTGGCTGAGGAAAGCTCACGAGCAAACGCGAGAGTATTACGACAGCAACATCGCCAAAGATTCTGCCAAGAGCAGCAGGTAAGGGGAACCCGTCCGATGCAGCTGTATGACTGTCGGCTCACGTTCCATGACAATCTGTTCTACGAAACGCGCACGATGGGGCGTTTTTATGAGACGGGCCGCCTGCTGCACAACATCGCGCTGACGTATGCGCTGGGGTTGGCGCACACGTCGTACTACCATGCCGATGATGTGCCGCGTTACGGAGAAGAATTGGCGGCGCTCAACGAAGCGGGTGTGTATGTCACACCCGCTCACGGTGAAAACGTCCGTTTTACGGTGTCCACCTTCAAATTTGGCGAAGAGCGCAGCGCCATGTTCATGGAGAAAGCTAACCGTAATCGACCGACGTATGGGCGGGCCAAAGAGGTGGCTGTCAACAGTGTCTTTCGTTTCGGCGTCCTTAGCGAGGCGGCGCTGACCTTCCCTCGTTGGATTCGCATGGGCTTGTGGATGAGCAAGGCGCAGTTGAGCGTGGCACCGCCCATCATGCTGACGCAAATCACCGAGTCTCAGCCGCAAACCATCCGGCGGTATCCACTCAACCCGGCGGATTTGCCAGATTCCGCCGCGCTCCAACTCTTCGACCTGGTGGCGATGCGGCCATCGAACCTGTTGGAAAACGTCGTGCTGGCCGCCGAAACGTGGTGGCGCGGCCAGCACGACGGCGAGACGCTGTACCTGCCGGCTGGCCTGCGCTACCGCGTGGCGGATGCCCCGCCGAACCGCAAAGCGAGACGCCCATGAACGCTGAACAAAGGTTGTACGCGGTCGTTCTGCGCATGGCCACCACGCGGCGGGGGGCCATCCCCGCCGATCACGGCAAGGTCGTGCTTTCGGCCCTCTATCACCTCATCGATAGAGGCGATCAGGCGTTGGCGCAGACGCTGCACGATGCCAACCTGCACAAACCGTTCACCGTCGGCTTGATCCAGGGCGGCAAGCGCGATCACCGGCACGCCCAGCACTTCGGTGAGGGCGACCCTGCCGAATGGCGCTTCACCCTGCTGCGTGATCCGGCTTTTGAGGCGTTAATCCAGCGTTACATCAGCGATCGTGACCTGCCGCATGTGCGCATCGGTGCCGTCGAATTCCAAATCACCGATGCCTTCGTGTCGGGCAGCCACGCGCACAGCGGTTCGCTCAGTCTGGAAACCCTCGCTGCGCGCTACCAGCAGCCGCCCGAAAACTACTTTGGGGCCGTGAAGCTCGATTTTCTCAGCCCAACCGTCTTCAACCTGGGCACCGACCGCGAATCCCGGCAGCGGCGCTTGCGGGCGCTGCCCATTCCGCGCACCCTGTTCAGCAGTTTGCGCAAACGCTGGGCACAGTTGGGCGGTGCCGGCCCTGGCGATGCCTTCGACACCTGGATCGAGCAGGCGATTGAAGCCGAACCGCTGAGCCTGCGCTGGCAGCACGTCCACATCGAGAAAATGTGGGTGCGCGGCTTTTTGGGGCAGGTACGCTTCCAACACTGGGGGCCAGACCGCCGCTGGCTGCCGTTTCTGCACCTGTTGGCCGATCTCGCGTTTTACACCGGGGTCGGCTACCAAACGACCCGCGGCCTGGGCCAGGTGCGCCGCGCCGCTGACGACGAGGTGCCTGATGCCGATTGAACTGCCCGATAAACTGCCCGACTACCTGCCGCTGAGCTTCCTCAACCAGCTCGTCTTCTGCCCACGCCGCTTCTGGTTGATGTATGTGCAGGGTGAGATGGAGATTAACGCCGCCGTGCTAGAAGGCCAACTGCGTCACCAACGCGCCCACCAGCCCGGCACCCAAACCGACGACCAGGGGCGCACCCTGCGCAGCGTCCATGTGTGGAGCGATACACTGCGTGTCGCTGGGATCGCCGATTTCGTCGAAGCGCGCAGCGGGACGCTCCTTCCACTGGAACACAAACGCGGGCGTTTAGGCAAGTGGCTCA
>JAADYY010000696.1 GCA_010092805.1 Chloroflexota bacterium
GGCTGCCGCTTGTGGCCTCTGATGGTATTTAGAGACCCGTGAGAAACTAAGACGCAAGGCCGATGCGTTCGCCCTGGGACATTTCTCTCATTGCGGTTGTGGTGTTAAACTCATGCTCAAATCGTCGTTAATGCTAGGGAAATTCGACTTCACCATAGCTATGAACCCGTTGATCAATCAGCGCTATCAACTCCGCCAGCAGCTTGGGCGCGGCGGGATGGGGGCGGTCTACCGCGCTTTCGACCGCTTGACCCAAACCGAGGTCGCCCTCAAGCGCGTTGCCGTCAGCCCAGATCGGCTGGCGTTCAACTCGCGCACCGAAGCCACCGATCACCATGTGGCCCTGGCCCGTGAATTCCAGACATTGGCTGGGCTGCGCCATCCACATATCATCAGTGTGCTTGATTACGGTTTCGACGCCGAACGGCAGCCGTTTTTCACCATGACTCTGATCGAGGCGGCACAGACTTTTACCGCCGCGTCGCAGAATCTGAGCACGGTTGACAAAATCCGCCGCTTGATCCAAATGTTGCAAGCGCTCGACTATTTGCATCGACATGGGCTGGTACACCGGGATCTCAAGCCCAGCAATGTCCTTATCGACCGCGACGGCCAGGTGCGGGTGCTGGATTTTGGGCTGGCGGTGATCGCCGCGCATGAGGAAGGCATCGCCGGGACACCGGGGTATATGGCCCCGGAGGTGCTGCAAGGGCACATGAGCAGTGTCGCCGCTGATCTCTACGCGGTGGGGGTGATGGCCTACGAGATCTTTGCCCAGCGCCACCCTTTCGCCAGCGCCGATGGATCGGTTTTGATCCATGAGGTGATGTTGGGGCAGCCGGATCTCGCCCGCATTCCCGAACTGCGCGGCGGTCACGGCCAGCCCTTGCAGGTGATCATCGATGTGCTGTTGGCGAAGACACCGGAAATCCGTTACATCAGCGCGGCGGAGGTCATCGCAGATCTGGCGGCCTGTGCTGGGCTGCCGCTGCCAGAAGAACGCGGCGCGCTGCGCGAGAGCTACTTGCAGGCCGCGCCATTCACCGGGCGCGAGCGCGAGCTGGCCACGCTGAGCGCTGCGCTCGATACGATGCTGGGCGGACGCAATGTCGCCTATCTCGTCGGCGGGGAGAGCGGCGTCGGCAAATCCCGCCTGATCGATGAGCTGCGTATCCGCGCGATGGTGGCGGGGGTGACCGTGGTGCGCGGGCAGGGCGTTGAGGGGGGCGGCCTGCCCTATCAACTGTGGCGCGATGTGCTGCCGCCTTTGATTCTGTCCACCGAGCTGGACGATCTGGCGGCGGGGGTGCTCAAACCGGTGACCCCGAACATCGGGGAGCTGCTGGGCCGCCCCATCCCTGATGCACCGGAACTGGTCGGGGCAGCCGGACAGCTCCGGTTGGCGCTGAACATCGTCGCTGTCCTCAGACGCCAAACGGCCCCGGTGCTGCTGCTGCTCGAAGATTTGCATTGGGCGGGCGAAAGCCTTGGCCCGCTGCAACAACTGTTGACCGTCTACGACCAATTGGGGTCTGTGATGATCGTTGGCACGTATCGCCACGACGAGCACCCAAATCTACCGTCGGATCTGCCGGAAATGACGCTGCTATCGTTGGATCGGCTCGCCGCCCAGCAAGTGGGCGAACTCACCGCCGCGATACTCGGCGAGATCGCCCGCCAACCCGTGCTTGTCGGCTGGCTCACACAGCAGACGGAAGGCAATGTTTTCTTTCTGATCGAGGTTGTGCGGGCACTCGCGGAGGAAGCGGGACGGCTGGCGAATATTGCGACGATGACACTGCCGGAAACGGTGCTGGCGGGCGGTGTCCAGCAGATTGTCCGGCGGCGGCTGAGCCGGGTGCCCGCGTGGGGGCAAGCGCCGCTGAAAATCGCGGCGGTTGTTGGGCGGCAGATCGATGAGGTGCTCATGGCGCAGATTTTCGATACGAGCGCGCCTGCACCGTCAGCCGGGCGTGAATTGGCGGATTGGTTGGCCGTCTGCACGGACGCGACAGTGCTGGAGATCCGCGATGGGCGCTGGCGGTTTACGCATGACAAGCTGCGTGAAGCGGTCGTGTTTGATCTGACCGATGCCGAGGTGAAAACGCTCAACCGCACCGTCGCGGAAACCATCGAGGCGGTGTACCCGGACACCGCGGCCTATCATGAAGCGCTGCTGGAATACTGGCATCGTGCCGATGATCTGGACAAGGAGATCACTTATCTCACGGTCGTGGCGGAGCGGCTCGTCGAACTTCAGTCCGCCTATGATCACGCGCGGCGGTTGCTCGAACGCGGGTTGGGGCGGCTGGCGGACGATGACCCGCGCGCTGTGGCGCTGCTGAATTATCTGGCGGCGAGTTGGGAGAATCAGGGCAATTATGACACAGCACGCCCCTTCGCAGAACGTGCCCATGACCTGGCGACGCAGTTGGGTGATCAGCATGGGTTGGCGATGAGTCTGCTCAAGTTGGGCGCGACGCTCACCGAACAGGGCCGGCAGGATGATGCCCAGGCCCATTACCTGGAAAGCCTGGCGCTTGGGCAAGCCCTCGACGATCAACGGGTGATCGCCTGGAGCCTGTATAACCTGGGGATGACGGCAACCCGCCGGGGGCAGTACACGGATGCGCGCGATTATCTCCAGCGCAGCCTGGTGCTGGCGCAGGCCATCGGCGACCAGCAAAACATGATCAACAACCTGAACATGCTCGGCGTGTTGTCGCTTTACCTGAGCGCCCAAGATGAGGCGCGCGCGCACTTTGAGCGGAGCAGTGAGCTGGCGCGGTCGGTCGGCTACCAGCGCGGCCTGGCGGTGGGCCATGGCAACCTGGGGATGCTGGCGCACATGCAAGAGGACTACGGCGCTGCCGCTGAGCATTACGAACAGGCCTTCGTATTGGCCCAGACCATCGGTGATCAGCGGCAGATGGCCATTTGTCTGCTCAATTTGGGCGCTGCCGCGCTGGGGCAACGAGCATACGCCGACGGGCAGATTTACTTGAAGCGCAGCCTGGCGCTGGGCCAAAATATCGGCGACCAGCGGGTGATGGCCAACAGCCTGCTCAACCTGGGCGTGTCGGCAGTTGCTCAGAAGTCGTATGTAGATGGGGAGGCTTACCTGCATTGGTGTCATGCGTTGGCGCAAGCGCTGGACGATCAGCAGGTGGTGTCACGCGCGCTGACTTACCTGGGCCTGGCCGTCTTTGGGCAGGGGAAGTATGTGCAGGCACATCAGTATTACCGCCAGAGTTTGGTGGTCGCTTCGGCCATCGGCACGCAGCTAGAGAAGCTCCTGGCCATTTGCGGCTTCGCCCAGATCAACCAAACGACCGGCAATCTGGTGTGGGCTGCCGAGCTTGCCGGGCTAGCGAGTGAACACCCCGCTAAGGAGAGCAACGCCCAACAGATGCTGCATGAGCTGCTGCCGCTGCTCGAAGCCGATCTGGACGCGGCCACCCTGGCGGCAGCTTTGCAGCGTGGCGCAGCGTCCGATTTGGAGGCGGTGGTGCCAACCCTGCTGGCCGAGGCAGCGCCGGATGATTTGGCAGCGGCGGGCGCAGCGGTGGCGGTGGACGTTGCGCTGGCGTTGGCACGCGCGCGGCTCAATGCAGGTGAATTCGACGCCGCGCGGGGGCCGCTGCTGGTGAGCCTGGCGGGCAACGCGGTCCTCGATGAAGCCGCCGAACTAGCCGAGGGGTTGGCTGCCGCTGCCCACTTGAAATTGGCTGAAGGTGCTGCCGAAGACAGCGCGCAGTTAGCGGGTTTGGCCACTGCGCTGCTGCCAGCAGACTCTGACACTGAAACCGAGTGGATAGCGCCACTGCGCGTAGCCCTTGAAGCGGCGCTCGATGCCAATACGCTGCAGGCGGCCTTCGAGATGGGCGCGACGCTCGATTTGGGGGCGAGCGTGAACTGGGTGGTGAAAGATTTGGGCGCGGCCCGTGACCAGGACGCTAACCCCGCACAATGGGAGGAGTAGTGAGCGATTGGACGACTTGGCACAACGCGCGCCACGGCCTAACCTGCCGAGGATCAGGGATGCCTACTCGCGGCGAACACTTGCCGTTGATTGGAATGGGCACTATCCTGTCAGGCGAATTGAAGCCAGCACGGCGCTCTTGCCGGACAGATTAGGAGAGGATTGCAACGATGACGACACTCATGCAAGCGGTGACCAACAACGACCTTGCTACCGCGCGGCAACTGATCGAGGCGGGCGCAGATGTCAACGAGCCGGACAGCGGCGGCAACGCCCCGCTGATTACAGCGGCTTATCAGGGCCATACCGACATGACGCGGCTGCTGCTGGAAAACGGCGCGGATGTGACCGCAGTTGACCCCGGCATGAAAGCGACGGCGCTCCACGCGGCGGCGTATGCCGGGCGCACCGAACCGGCGCGGCTGCTCATCCAGCACGGCATCGACATCGACAAGCAGGGGCCATACAACGGCTATACGGCGCTCCACGATGCCATCTGGCAGAACAACATCGACACGGCGGCGGTGATTATCGACGCCGGGGCCAACCTGACTCTCACGAACCACAACGGTCAGACGCCGCTGGACTTTGCGCGGGCCAAAAACGCCCACCAGATCGTCACGCTGATCGAGCGAAAGAGCGCAGGCTAAACGGGGTACGGCCCACCGATGGCGGGCCAAACAGCCAGCCGCTCCATTCGCCCCCATTTCCGAATGCACCCACTTTTTGCGCCGACTTTCGCATTCTGCCAGAGTCGGTGATACTAGAAGCGTAGTTCACTATCGGCGTGCGCTCTGTTGATGAGTGGAAAGAGGTTGGTTGATGAATGATCATGCACGCGTGCTTGTCCGTCCGTTGATCCGGTTTTTGTGTTTGGCGCTCGTCGCGGGCAGCGTGCTGCTCATCATCCGCCCGACCGCCGGGCAAGACACGCCCCCAACGGAGCCACCCGGTGCCCGCGTTACGTTGGATAACGCGGTGGTCACGCAGATTAGCGGCACACTGATTGTCGTGAACGGGCTGACGGTGGACATTTCGACCGTCAGCCTCGATTTTCCCATCGAGATCGGTGCGAGCATTCATGTCACCGGTGTCTTGCAGCCCAACGGCATCATCATCGCGAGCCTGATCACGCCGAGCACCGCCCCGCCCCCTGCGCCGGCGCTTCCCCCGCTCAGTGACGATGACGACGATGACAACGGCGGGATCATCACGGCCACCCCAACCCACACGGCCACCGCCACCGCCACCGCAACGGCGACCAACACGTTCACCGCGACGGCGACTGAAACCGCGACGGCGACGCCAACCGGGACGCTCACCGCCACGCCGACCGGCACCCTTTCAGCCACGCCCATCACCCCGACGACGACGGCGACCGAAACGCTCACCGCCACGCCGACGACCGCCCCCGCCATCAGCACAATCACGCCGCAGGAGACGGCAACAGCCAACGACAACGCAACGCAGAC
>JAADYY010000155.1 GCA_010092805.1 Chloroflexota bacterium
AGGGGGTAATCCGGTTTTGCGTTGCACACCGCCGCCATGTGCGCCAGCATTTGCGCCGAAATGCGCCCGCGGCTGATTTTGCCTTGCGCGTTTCGGCGCTCAAACTCAATCGGCCCTTCAGGGTGCTTGAGCTTGGTGATTTGAATTGTGGCTCGGCCACTCACGTAAGCATAGCTGTTCCCTGTTCCAAGCTGAGCGATTTGACCGACCAAATCAGCCGCTGTAAGCGTTTGCATTGAACCTCTGAACCTCGCTGAAGATGATGACGAGCGGCGCTAATTTGGTGCATCGATGGTGCGCACGGGTTTGAGCAGCCCTTGGTCAAAATCCGCCATGCCATCCGGGCCGACACGTTCCAACTCCGCACGAACGGCAGCAGCATCGGCGCGCAGCTGCGCCACATCGACTCCCTGGCACGCATCTGGCAGCAGCGTCAGCCACTGCACGCTGCGCAGCAGCATTTTCAACGCGCCGCGCTGATTGCCCCGCTGCACCTGATAATACGCTACGCCAACCTGCAACACCGCCCGGTACAGATCGCGCACCGGGCCGGTTTCGGCCACCCACAACGCCTCAAACAGATCGTGCTGCTTGTAGTATTCGCCCGCGTTGAACTGGCTCAGCGCCTGCTGGCCGTCCGGCGGCAGCGGTTCGCCGCACTGCGCGTCGAGTTGCGCCTGCGCGGCTGGATCAGGGACGCGGGCCAGTTCACCGATCAGATCCGGCAGTCGCGCCAGCAGATCCGCCGGCGCTACGACGAGATTCGCGCCACCGCTCAGCCCAGCATTGCGGATCGCCGGATCGTCGGTGACCAGCACGACGGGAATACGGCGCGTCGCCGGGCTGGTTTTGGGCGTGGTCGCCCAGAAGCGCCACTCGGCGTCCGCGCCATCCACGAGGATCAGGGCGGCGTTGTCGTCGGCCAGCCGCGCGATGTAGCCGTTTTTATCCGTGTAAACCAGCGCAGCGGCGTCATGATCGGGCAGTTTCGCCTCGATATCGGCAGCCCAGGACGGCGCACCAGCGATAACGATCAGGGGGTGGGACATGGAAATATTCGCTCCAAGTGCTAAAGATTGCAGAAAGTTCTAAGATGAGAAACTGTGTTTAGCCTGTCTGACCTGGCTCAATCGTGATGCGCTCCAGGATCAGCGTCTGTTCGTGCGTCACCGGCACCAACCCAAAGCCGATTCGCCCGCGTGGGGTGACGATGGCGAACTGCGTATCCAGCCAGGCGATGAAGCCGCACGGGCCGCGCGGTGCTGAGCGCGGCGTGAAGATCGGCACGCCATCGATGGCAAACGCCGCCCGATCCATGCGCCAATCGAGCGTGTAGGTGTGCCGCTCTGCCAGCAGCGCTCCATCGATCAGATGCTCGTTGATGCGCAGCGCCCGCTGAATCGGCGGCCAGAGACGGCGTTCGAGCGCGGGCAGGTTCATCAGCGCGACCGCGAACGGTGCCGCGGGGATCAGCGCGAGGGCACGCGGCTGAGTCGCATCAATGGTGGCGGCTTTCCAGCCCGCGCCGGGCACCCCCTGCGCGAGCGCCATGTTGCTGGGCGGCGCGCCGAAGAAAAACCAGATCGCCTGCGGCAGGCGCGGCAGCCGCCGAACATCTGGTGAGAACGGGTGATTCCAGAAGCCGAAACCCGCCGTCCCGCGCAAATCCGCCGCCGGATGGGTTGCATAAGCCGTGACCGTCAGGCGCAACGGTGGCCGCCAGCCGAACCGAAACGCATCTGCGCCTGCCGTCGTATAGTCGGTGATCTGTGCGTTGCTGTAGGTTTGAGCCGGCGTCGGCGGGATCATCAGGTGCAAGTTGTGTTCACGCACAACGACACGTCCAGTGCCCACCGCAGAGATCACCCAGGGCGGCTGCACGCCCGCCGCAAACTGCTCATCAATCCGGTTCACATGCCTGTCCGATCTGTGCTCAAATGTTCCGGTGATCGACTTGGTAACAGCGCTTGTCATGGTGTATAATGCTAGAGAAATATACCGCAATCGTCCGGTGTGAGGGAAGAATTCATTGGACATCACCTGGTATGGGCTGAGCTGCTTTCGGCTCTCTGAGCGGGGACGCCCCAGTATTGTGACCGATCCCTTTCATGACAACCTCGGTTTGGGTGCGCTCAAACTGAAAAGCGACATCGTCACGATGAGCTGCGCCGAGCCGGAGCATAATTACATCGAAGCCGTCAAAGGGCAGCCTTTCGTGATCAGCGGCCCCGGCGAATATGAGATCGGCGGTGTATTTATCACCGGCCTCGCGCTGCACGACGGGCAAGCCAGCCCCCCGCGCCCCAATGTGGCCTATCATTTCAATTACGATAACCTGACCGCCCTCCACTTGGGCGATGCGACTTATGTCCCAGATCAATCGGTGCTTCAGGATTTCGGCCAGGTCAATGTGCTGCTGCTGCCGGTCGGCGGCGGCCATTCCCTGACCGCTGCGCAAGCCGCCGACGTGGTGGCATTGATCGAGCCGCATTTTGTCATCCCCATGCACTACGCGCTGCCCGAACTCGACTTAGGGCTGGAACCCGTAGAAAAGTTCTTGAAGGCGCTGGGCATCAGCAAAGTGCATGACGCGGAAACGCTCAAACTCACCGCCAGCGATCTGCCGGAACAAACCCAGGTCGCCGTGTTACAACCACAAAGATAGTCGTCAGGAGCAGCCATGAGCGTGAAATTATTGATGAACTGGGATATCAAACCGGGCCGCGACCAGGAATACTTTGAATTCATGGTGCGGGAGTGGGTGCCGGGCATCCAGAAGCTGAATTTGCAGCCGACCGGTTCCTGGTACACGGTGTACAGCCGCAGCAAAGAAGCCCCGCAGATCATGACCGAGGCCATCGCCAAAGATCTCGGCGTCATGCGCCAGATTCTGGACAGCGACGATTGGCAGGGGTTGTACGAGAAGCTTCAGCAGTACGTGCACAACTACGGCCAGAAGATCATCCACGTGACCGGCGGCTTTCAGCTTTAACACCGCTGCTTTTACGCAATTCCCCCGGCCCCTGCTGCGTGCGCACCGCGTGATCAGGGGTCGGCTTTTTCCCCCCCAGGGTTAGTCACCTGTGCCCACCCTCTGAACGACCTGGCCACGCCCAACCCTTGTGTGATGCAGCCCAAGAGCCATCCAACCTGTGGAACCGTTAGGATGAGCTGCCTGGTTCAACGTCCTTAAGGAATGCTGTTGCTAACGCACACACGTTGCGGTGCCCCACCCCACAAGAGCGCCGAAACACATCGCGCGGGCTTCATCAATGATGTCCTGAAGCAGTGCAGCGCTGTCGTCTTCGTTCATGTAACGGGCAGCGCCACACGACTTGTCAAGCAATTGTTGTGAACCCTATTGAACCCTATTGACATTTCTAAGCGCGTCATGCTATTCTATGGTGGCGGGCCGACGTAATTGGGTTACCGCTGATGACGGGGTGGACGGCGGGTTCGAATCCCGCTCACCCTCAAGCACGTGAGGGTGTAGCTCAGTGGCAGAGCGCCAAAACGCCCACTTACACCTTTCGCCCGCCTCCCCAGCACCTGATCGACGTATCGGTCGATCAGGCTGGGCAACGATGGTCGAGTATTACCGGGAGGTAACGATGGCGGCCAAGTACCTGAAGAAGATCATGCCCAACTCACGCACGCCGCAAACCGCCCCCATGCCTGGCACCAACCAGGCGCGCAACGCGGCGGGGGGCTACAGCTTTGCGGTCGATGCGTGGACGCGGCTCCACCGCTTCCTCATTCTGGGGAGCGAGGGGGGATCGTATTACGCAACCGAACTCATGCTGACGGTGGAAAACGCCAACAACCTGATCCAGTGCATCCAGATGGACGGCCCGCGCACGGTGCGCGAGATCGTCACCATCTCGGAGAGCGGGCGCGCCCCCAAGAACGACCCGGCGATCTTTGCGCTGGCGTTGGCGGCTGGCTACGGCGACGAAGCGACTCGCCGCCTTGCCCTCGACGCGCTGCCGCAGGTCTGCCGCACCGGGACGCACCTGTTCCAGTTCATCGAGTTTGTGCAGCGTGTGCGCGGCTGGGGCCGGTCGCTGCGGCGCGGCGTGGGGGGCTGGTATAACGCCCTGGCTGCGCGTGATCTGGCGTATCAGCTGGTGAAGTATCGTCAGCGCGACGGCTGGACGCACACCGATACGCTGCGGCTGGCGCACCCGAAGCCCGCCGATGCGACGCGCGACACCATCTACCAGTGGGTGACCAAGCGCGACACCGATCCGCGCCCCGACGCAATCGCGTGGGCGACCGCGCTGGAAGCGCCGTCCGACGAGGCGCAGGCGTTCATCTGGGCGTTTGAGCGCGCACAGACCGCCACCGACGTGGAGACGATTCTGCAACTGATCACCGAGTATCGTCTGCCGCGCGAGGCGCTGCCGACGCAATGGCTCAACGAAGTGGCCGTGTGGGATGCGCTGCTTCAAGGGATGCCGCTGACGGCCATGATCCGCAATTTGGGGGTGATGGCGAAGGTCGGCTTGCTCACGCCGCTGAGCACCGCCGAGCAGACGGTCATCGACCGGCTGACGGACAAGGAGCGGCTGCGCAAGGCACGCATCCACCCGATTGCGCTGCTGTCGGCGCTGCGTGTGTATCGCAGCGGACGCGGCGTGCGTGGCAAGGGGACGTGGTTGCCGACTCCGCGCGTGATCGATGCGCTGGATGAAGCCTTCTACCTGGCCTTCGACACGGTGACGCCAACCACCACCCGCACCATGCTCGCGCTGGATGTCTCTGGCTCGATGGGCTGGGGGGACATTGCCGGGGTGCCCGGCCTGACACCGCGTGAAGCCAGCACGGCGCTGGCGCTGGTCACGGCGCGTGTAGAGCCGCACTACAGCATCATGGCGTTCGCCAACCAACTGATGCCGGTCGCTATTTCGCCGAAGATGCGCCTGGACGCCGCGATGGACGCGACGCGACGCCTGCCCTTTGGTGGCACCGACTGCGCCCTGCCGATGATCTACGCGCAGACGGAAAACATCCCGGTCGATACGTTCATCATCCTGACCGACTCGGAGACGTGGTTCGGAAACATTCACCCTGCCGAAGCGCTGCGCGAATACCGCGACCAGACGGGCATTCCGGCTCGGCTGATTGTGGTGGCGATGATTTCGAATATGCACAGCATCGCTGACCCGGACGATCCGGGGATGCTGGATGTGGTCGGGTTCGACACCGCCACGCCGCAGGTGATGAGCGACTTCGCGCTGGGCAATCTCTAAGCAGTCACAGGCCGCGGGGGCGGGCCGCAGCGAGTTGGGTAATCGCCTGGAAAACGAGTACCAACTGGCACGCTTTCGCCTGCCCCCTGGCTTCTGCTTAAGCGGGGGCACAATCTGGCACACATACACTTTCGGCGCGGGCCGAAGCTGGTGGATTATCGTAGAAACGAGCAGTTGTCCATCGGCATCTTTCGCCCGCCCGTTTGACGCAGCGATACAACTGCATACATCGTGACTAACGGTGCGGGCCGGAAGTCCTGGGTTATCCTTGAGGGGGATGTTCCCATACGGGAGTGAGGGTTCGACTCCCTCCACAGCCTGAACAGGTTGTGTGGCGGAATTGGCAGACGCGCAATGCCCATGACGACACACTCGCCCGCCCACCTGTCACGCACGGATCAGATGTTGTTGGCGAATCAGGCCCTCACCCTAAATCCCGCTCCCAACCGCCGCTTTGCG